>NZ_JARWRU010001028.1 GCF_029867845.1 Nocardia farcinica
GGGGCGGGTGGTCCGCGCCCCCGGGCCGCAGCAAGCGGTACATCAGATGGAGGCGGGATCAATCGATGGCTAATCCGTTCGTCAAGGCCTGGAAATACCTGATGGCCCTCTTCGATTCCAAGATCGAAGAGCACGCGGACCCCAAGGTTCAGATCCAGCAGGCTATCGAGGAAGCCCAGCGTCAACACCAGGCTCTCTCGCAGCAGGCCGCATCGGTCATCGGCAACCAGCGTCAGCTGGAGATGAAGCTCAACCGTCAGCTCGACGAGGTGGAGAAGCTCAACGCCAACGCCAGGCAGGCCGTCATGCTGGCCGACCAGGCGGCCGCCGCGGGCGACACCGAGAAGTCGATCCAGTACACCAACGCCGCCGAGGCCTTCGCCGCCCAGCTGGTCACCGCCGAGCAGGCCGTCGAGGATCTGAAGGTGCTGCACGACCAGTCGCTGCAGGCCGCCGCCCAGGCCAAGAAGGCGGTCGAGCAGAACGCGATGCTGTTGCAGCAGAAGGTCGCCGAGCGCACCAAGCTGCTCAGCCAGCTCGAGCAGGCCAAGATGCAGGAGCAGGTCTCGGCCTCGCTGCAGCAGATGGACTCCACCCTGTCCGCGCCGGGCAGCACCCCGAGCCTGGACGCCGTACGCGAGAAGATCGAGCGCCGCTACGCCAACGCGCTCGGCGCCGCCGAACTGGCCCAGAACTCCGTGCAGGGCCGCATGATGGAAGTGCAGCAGGCCAGCGTGCAGATGGCGGGCCACAGCAGGCTCGAGCAGATCCGCGCCTCCATGCGCGGCGACCAGCTGCCCGCGGGCGGCGCCGACGCGCTGAACCCCGCGCAGCGCAACCCGGCGCAGGCCGACCCGGCCCAGCCGCAGATGAACAAGGGGCAGACCGCCCAGCAGTAGAACCGCGATCAGGTGAGCCGACGGTGCACTGTTCGCGACACGTGTGAAGGACGCGCATGAGCCGCAAGCGAATTCGGGTCGGACGCTCCCCGGCCGGGTACGCGCACGCACCGTACGGCACGCCGCCGCAGGCCACCGCGGCGCAACAGGCGACGACGGCACAGCACACCGCTACCGCACAGCGGGCGGCCGTGCCGGCGCCTCCGCCGCCCCGGGGGATGCCGCCACACCCGGCGAGCAGGCCCCCCGCGCCTGCGCGGAGTGCGGCTGGGCCCTCTCGCGACGCGGCTGGGCCCTCTCCCGACGCAGCTGCACCCTCTCCCGACGCAGCTGCACCCTCAGACGGCGCAGCCGTGGGAGCGGCGGCCTCGTCGGCGCCGACGCCGGGCCCCTACCAGACGGCCTCTTTCGCCTCCCCGCTGCCGACCGCCCTGCCCGACACCCTGCGCGACGTGGGTGAGCAGGCCCTCGGCGCGGTCCGCCGCTGGGCCGATCCACGCGAACGCGAACTGCGCAAGCGCCGCCGGGCCCGCAGGCGCGGCGTGCGCCTCGGCACCGTCTCCGGCATCACCACCGTGGGCCTGGTCGGTCTGGTGGTCGTCTCCGCGCCCGCCTGGGCGGTCGTCGCGCTCGGCGGCGGCGTGGTGGTCGCGGCCACCGGCGCCGCCTACAACACCCGCCGCTACCTGCAGATGCGCAACGTCCCGTTGCCGCCGCCGCGTTTCCAGCCGCGCAGACAGCCCCCGCTGCGTTCGGCCGCCCGCGCCCCGATCGCCCGGCTGGTCAGGGCCGAGCGGGTGATGCACGGCCTCATCACGCAGATCGCGGCGGGGCGCAGGCTCCCGGCCGAGGAACTGACCGAGATGGCCGACACCGCCGCGGCGGGCGCCGCCGCCCTGCACGCGCTGGCCGCCGATATCGTGCAGATGGAGCAGGCGCTCGCGGTGCTCGGCCAGGCGAGCCCCGACAGCGCCGCGGTCATGGCCGAGACAGTGCGCGGCGCGCTGGCCCGCCTCGACAGCGGTATCGCCGAGTACGAGCGGCTGGTCGCCGCGGCGGGCCAGGTGCTCGCCGTCCCGGAGAGTTCGGTGATCGACTACCGGTTCGAGGGCATCGTCGCCGATCTGCGCGACGCCGCCGACCGCCTCGACGGCTGGGCCCAGGCGCTGGCCGAGATGGCCGACCGGCAGGCCGGCCGCATCCGGGGCTGACCCCTCCCGGCGTGCGCCCGGCCTGGGGGTGAACCCTGATTTCCACCCCGATTTCGGCTCTGACCTGCTGATCTGCGGCCGGTTCGGTGTCAGGCTCGAGGTGTCGGATCGTCGGACGACGGTCCGCGGAGACCTCAGGGAGGCTGCACATGTTGTGGAAGATCATCGGGATCGTGGCGATCGTCTGGATCGCCCTGGCGATCATCGGCGCACTGCTGGAAGGGCTGTTCCCGGTCCTGGTGCTCGGCGCCCTCGTCTTCGGCGCCTACCTGTTGTTCAAGGCGGTGGCGCGCAGCGACAGCGACACCGTCGGCAAGCTCTGACTGCCCCGACTCGTCGACGCAGACCCAACCGGCCCGGGGGGGCCCCCGCCGGGGGGGGGGGGCCCCCCCCCCCCCCCGGCGCACGGCGGGCCCCCGAGCGGGGCGGGCCCCCCCCCCCG
>NZ_JARWRU010001029.1 GCF_029867845.1 Nocardia farcinica
GGCGGCGGTCTCGGCCAGCCGGTGCGCGCGCTCCATGGTGCGGTTGACCACGATGATGCGGCCGATGCCGCCGCGGGCCAGGTGCGCGACCGAGAGCCCGCCCATCGCGCCTGCGCCGACCACCACGGCGGTCTTGCCGCTGAGCTCGCCGAGCACCTGCCGGGAGCGGTCCAGGGCGACGGACACCACCGATGCGCCCGCGCGGTCGATGCCGGTCTCGGCGTGCACCCGCTTGCCGACGCGCAGCGAGTGCTGGGCCAGCTCGTGCAGGGTGCGCCCGACCGCCTGCCGCTCGTCGGCGGTGGCGTAGGCGCTGCGGATCTGGCTGAGCACCTGCTGCTCGCCGACGACCATCGAGTCCAGGCCGCTGGCCACCGCGAACAGGTGCTCGGCGGCGGCCTCGCTGTAGCGCACGTAGGCGTGCTTGGTCAGCTCGGTCATCGGCATGCCGGAGTGTTCGGCGAGCAGTTCGCCGACCTCGGCCAGGCCACCGTGGAAGGCGTCGACTACGGCGTAGATCTCCACCCGGTTGCAGGTCGAGACGATCATGGCTTCGGAGATGTGGCTCGAGGCCAGCATGGTGTCGATCAACTTGGGTCGATCGGTGTCGGTGATCGCCACCTTCTCGAGGACCGATACCGGGGCGCTGCGATGTGAGACCCCGACGAGAAGAACGCTCATGGTGTGACCACCGATCCCTTGCTTGTTGGCTCCGTTGCCTGATGCGAGGTTGCTTGATGCTGGGCCGCCTGGTGCGCGGTGGCCGCCTTCATCGCGGCGGGCACCGAGGAGGACGCCGAGCGGCCCGCCGAGGCGCCGCGGCGGGGGGCGCGTCCCGAGGCGGCGGCTTCGGGGAGTTCGGCCAGCTCGTCGGTGTCGGCGTCGGCGTTGCGCGCGCGCTCGAACGACAGCAGCTGCATCTCCACGGCCAGATCCACCCGGCGCACCTCGACCGTGGCGGGGGCCCGCAGGCCGAGCGCGGCGAAGCTGAGGATCGACTGCAACCCGGCGGCGACCAGCCGGTCGCACACGTCCTGGGCGGCCTCGTCGGGCACGGCGAGCACCGCGATGGTGGGGCGCAGTTCGGCCACGGCCGCGTCCAGCTCCGCCACGTCGCGGACGGTCAGCCCGGCCACCTCGAGGCCGATCACTTCCGGGTCGTTGTCGAACAGGCCGACCACGGTGAACCCGCGCCTGCGGAAGCCGCCGTAGCCCACGAGCGCGCGGCCGAGGTGGCCCGCGCCCACGAGCACCACACGATGACCTCCCGACAGTCCGAGCACATCCTCGATCCTCGCCCGGAGCTTGGCCACGTCGTAGCCGACACCCCGTACGCCGTTGGGACCGAGGAAGGACAGATCCTTGCGCAGCTTGGCCGAATTGACACCCGCCGCGACAGCGAGTTCCTCACTCGATACGATGGGCACACCGTCGTCGGCGAGCATCGCCAGCACCCGCAGGTAGGCGGCCAGACGAGCCACGGTGGCCTGCGGAATGTCCTTCTGCACGGCGCGCAGAGCCCCGCCGGAGACGCCACCGGGCGTCTCGTGCTGGTCTGTCACGTCGTCGGCTCCTGCCCTGCCGGTGCCTGCGCACAGGCCCGGTACGTCACTCGGCCTCCGGTCCGGGCCCCCGCCTCGGTACCACGGTCGATTTCGGTCGGATTTCGTGGCGGCTCCGCAGCCTCGGCATGCGGGTCGCGTGCCACCACCGTAACCGCTTGTGAAGCCATGCACAAAGTCGGTGAAATTGGCCTCATTTTCCGGCGCGACCAGCGCGGCGGCGGATCATGGCCGCGCCAGGCGTCCGTCAGCGGGCGAGATCGGCGCGCAGCCGCGGCTCGTCGACGTCGAAATAACTGTGCTCACGACCGTCGAGCAGCACCACGGGCAGCCGATCCCCGTATTCGGCGCGCAGTTCCGGCTCGGTGGCGGCGGCCTCGTCGACATCCACGGTGCCCGGCTCGATATCGAATTCGGCACATACCGCCCGCAGTTGCGCGAGTGCGGTGTCACAC
>NZ_JARWRU010001030.1 GCF_029867845.1 Nocardia farcinica
CCGGGGGCGGGGCGGCCCCCCCGGCCCCCGCGCCCGGGGTGTGCGTGGCCGCGGCCCGTACATCCGCCTAACTCCCCGCCCGCGCCACCGGGGGGGCGCGGCAGCTGATCGACTGGGGGGTGGGCCCGGGCGACCATGTCGCCCTGGCCACCGGCCGATCCGCGGAGTTCATGATCGGCCTGTGGGCGGTCGCCCACACCGGCGCGGCCTTCGTCCCGATCGACACCCGCAACCCGGCGCGGCGGGTGGCGCACATGGTCGAGCAGGCAGGCATCCGCGTCGCGCTCACCACCGCGGCCGCCCGCGACCTGCTCCCGGACACCGTGCGCCGGCTGGTGCTCGACGACCCGCGCACCAGCACCGCGCTCGACGACTACCCGGCGACACCGCTCACCGCCCGCGACCGCGTGCGCACCCCGCACCCGCGCGACCTGGCGTACGTCCTCTACACCTCCGGCTCAACCGGCGCCCCGAAGGGCGTGGCGGTCACCCACGAGGGCCTGGCCGACTTCACCGCCGAACAGCGCGCCCGCTTCGCCGTCGATCCCACCGCACGGGTGCTGCAAGCCGCCGCCCCCGGCTTCGACGCCCTCGTGCTCGAGGTGCTGCTGGCCCACGCCAACGGCGCGGCGCTCGTCGTCCCGCCACCCGAGGTCTACGCCGGACCGCAGCTGGCGGAGTTCATTCGCGCGCAACGGATCTCGCACGCCTTCCTCACTCCGAGCGTGCTGGCCACCATGTCCCCGGATCACATGGACTCGCTGCGGGTGCTCGCCGCGGGCGGCGAGGCCGTCACCGCCGAGACGGTCGACCGGTGGGCGCCGGGCCGATGGCTGCTCAACGGCTACGGGCCCACCGAGACCACCATCTTCGCCTGCCAGAGCGCCCCGCTGCGGCCCGGCGGGCCGGTGACCATCGGGACACCCGTGCGCGGCGTGCGCGCCCTCGTGCTGGACACCCGGCTGCGCCCGGTCCCCGTCGGCGTCCCCGGCGAGCTCTACCTCGCGGGCGCCCAGCTGGCGCGCGGCTACCTCGGCAGGCCCGCCGCCACCGCGTGCGCCTTCGTCGCCGACCCGTTCCACCCCGGCGGCCGCCTCTACCGCACCGGCGACCTGGCGCGCTGGACCCACGAGCACACCCTGGAATACCTGGGCCGCCGCGACTTCCAGGTCAAGATCCGCGGTCAGCGCATCGAACTCGGCGAGATCGAGAACGCGCTCGCCTGCTGCCCCGGGGTCGACCGCGCCGCCGTGCTGCTGATCGCCGACGACCGCGGCGTCCACCGGCTCGCCGCCTATCTGAGCGGCGGGCCAGGCCTCGACCCGGCCGAGGGGCGGGCCCCGGGGGGGGGCCCCGGGGCGTCTTTGGCGCGCTCACTATTGAGCGGGGGGGCTGGGGGGTCTCGGGTTCTTGGGGGGGGGGGGGGGGGGTGGCTTCCCACTGCCCGAACGACAGATGTTCGGGCAGGGTGTTGCCGGATTCGACGGCCCACAGGCGGGTGCGCCAATGCCAGTC
>NZ_JARWRU010001031.1 GCF_029867845.1 Nocardia farcinica
ATGCCCTCGGGCTTCTCCGGGGTGATCTCCAGGACGGTGCCGTCCTCGACGACCTCGGACTTCACCGGGACCGGGGTGCCGAGCACATCGAAGACCAGCGGCAGCTGGAGCACCGTTTCGCCGGTCTCGTCCTTGATCTCGGCGATCGGGGTGGCCTCGGCGAGCTTCTCGGGATCGTCCCCCTCGATCTCGATCGGCTCGAGCACCGAGCTCGGGTCGAACGGCGCGCCCGGCTCGATGTCGGCGTAGAACAGCGAGAAGGTGCCACCACGCAGCTTCGTGACGATGGTCTGATCGACCAGCTTCACCGAGTAGTCGATCTCGGGAGCGGGAGCCGGCTCCGGTTCGGCGTACGAGACGCCCGCGCCGACCGTCATCGCCCCCACGACCAGTGCGGCCGCCGCAGCGCTCTTCCGGAAATTCAATGCGATGTCCTATCCAGTAGTGGTCACGACGGCCAGCACGCGCGAGAGCACACTCGATCCGAAATGTGGTCTGTCACTTCGGATTCTCCCCGAGCAGCGTAGATCTGACCATTGCGAACAAGTCGTCGGTAGCGTAGCCGAATCGTCGCCGGATTGCGATATACGCCACGAAATCTGTGAAACCGCGGAACTTAGCATGCCCTTACCGCAAAGCGGGCGAACAGGCGTGTTTACGGTGGACAAACCCCGGACACACAGGACATACCGACTTGTGTGAGATCCCTCACTGACCCCGACGGACCAGATGCCCTGCATGCGGGCCCGCAGGTCAACCGAGGATCGTATGATGAAGGGATAAGTTACCGGCGGGTAACTTACTGGCGGTTACGATACGAGCCAACCGGTCGGCGCAGGTCGGCCACACGCTCGTGTTGCCTCGAAAGAAAGGTCGCGACATGAATGCCCTGACAGTGACGCTGGGCACGATTGGAGCGGCGCTCAGCCTCTTGTGTTGGGTGTCGTTCTTCGGCGGCGTTCGGAATATCGTGCGGACCATCATGCTCGGGCAGTCCGCGCCCGACCGCTGGCGGCCGTTCTTCCCGCGGTTCAAGCAGATGATCATCGAGTTCCTGGCCCACACCAGGATGAACAAGTTCCGAACCGTGGGCTGGGCGCACTGGCTGGTGATGATCGGCTTCCTCGCCGGCTTCATCCTCTTCTTCGAGGCCTACGGCCAGACGATCAACCCCGAGTTCCACTGGCCCATCATCGGCGATCTCGCGGTCTATCACCTGCTTGACGAGATCCTCGGCATCGGCACCGTGGTCGGCATCGTGACGCTGATCGTCATCCGCCAGCTGAACCACCCGCGCGACCCCGAGCGGCTCTCGCGCTTCAGCGGCTCCAAGTTCGCCCCGGCCTACGTGATCGAGTCCATCGTCCTCGTCGAGGGCCTCGGCATGATCTTCGTCAAGGCGGGCAAGCTCGCGACCTACGGCGGAGCGCACGCCTCCACCGACTTCTTCACCATGCGGGTGGCCGAGCTGCTGCCGTCGAGCCCGACGCTGATCTCGGTCTTCGCCTTCTTCAAGCTGATGTCGGGCAGCCTGTTCCTGCTGCTGGTCGGCCGCAACCTCACCTGGGGTGTGGCCTGGCACCGCTTCGCGGCGTTCCCGAACATCTACTTCAAGCGTGACGAGGACGGCGGCGTCGCCCTCGGCGCGGCGCGGCCGATGATGTCGAACGGCAAGGCCCTCGACATGGAGAACGTCGACCCCGACAACGACACCCTCGGCGCGGGCAAGTTCGAAGACTTCACCTGGAAGGGCATCCTCGACTTCACCACCTGCACCGAGTGCGGTCGCTGCCAGTCGCAGTGCCCCGCCTGGAACACCGGCAAGCCGCTCTCGCCCAAGCTGCTCATCATGTCGCTGCGCGACCACGGCTACGCCAAGGCGCCCTACCTGCTGGCAGGCGGCCGCAAGGACATGGGCGGCGACGAGATCGGCCTGGTCGACGCCGAGGGCAAGCCGAACGAGGCCGCGCTGGCCAAGATCCCCGAGGCCGCGCGCGCCGAGGCCGAGCGCCCCCTGGTCGGCGGCGAGGACGTCAACGGCATCATCGACCCCGAGGTGCTGTGGAGCTGCACCACCTGTGGCGCCTGCGTCGAGCAGTGCCCGGTGGACATCGAGCACGTCGACCACATCATCGACATGCGCCGCTACCAGGTGCTCATCGAGTCGGACTTCCCGTCCGAGCTGGCCGGTCTGTTCAAGAACCTGGAGAACAAGGGCAACCCCTGGGGTCAGAACGCCAAGGACCGCCTGAACTGGATCAACGAGCTCGACTTCGACATCCCGGTCTTCGGCCAGGACGCGGACAGCTTCGACGGCTACGAGTACCTGTTCTGGGTCGGCTGCGCCGGCGCCTACGAGGACCGCGCCAAGAAGACCACCAAGGCCGTCGCCGAACTGCTCGCCACCGCGGGTGTGAAGTTCATGGTGCTCGGCCAGGAGGAGACCTGCACCGGCGACTCGGCTCGCCGCGCGGGCAACGAATTCCTGTTCCAGCAGCTGGCCATGCAGAACATCGAGCTGCTGAACTCGGTGTTCGAGGGCGTCGAGGATCGCAAGAAGAAGATCGTCGTCACCTGCGCGCACTGCTTCAACGCGCTGAACAACGAGTACCCGCAGGTGGGCGGCACCTACGAGGTCGTGCACCACACCCAGCTGCTCAACCGCCTGGTGCGGCAGAAGAAGCTGATCCCGGTGGCGCCGGTGTCGCAGAACGTCACCTACCACGACCCCTGCTACCTGGGTCGCCACAACAAGATCTACAACGCGCCGCGTGAGCTGATGGCGGCCTCGGGCTCGAAGCTGGTCGAGATGCCCCGCCACGGCGAACGGTCCATGTGCTGTGGCGCCGGTGGCGCGCGCATGTGGATGGAGGAGCAGCTCGGCAAGCGCATCAACATCGACCGCGTGGACGAGGCGCTGACCACCTCGCCCGCCAAGATCGCGACCGGCTGCCCGTTCTGCCGCGTCATGCTGACCGACGGTGTGACCGCGCGTCAGGAGAACGGCGAGGGCGAGGGCGTCGAGGTCGTCGATGTGGCCCAGCTGATGCTCGACGCCATCGAGCGCGTCGACGCCGCGAAGCTGAGCGAGAACCTGGTCGTCGTGCAGGAGCCGAAGGTCGAGGCCGAGCCGGAGCCCGAGCCCGCGACCGCCACCCGGGGCC
>NZ_JARWRU010001032.1 GCF_029867845.1 Nocardia farcinica
GCCGACCTGCGCCGCGCGGTCGTCATGGTCACTCAGGAGGCCTATCTGTTCGCCGGTTCGGTGGCCGACAACATCCGCATCGGCAGACCGGAGGCCACCGACGCCGAGGTGCGCGCCGCCGCCCGCGCAGTCGGGCTCGACACCTTCGTGGCCGCGCTGCCACAGGGCTACGACACCGATGTGCGCAGGCGCGGCGGGCGGCTGTCGGCCGGGCAGCGCCAGCTGGTGGCCTTCGCGCGCGTCTTCCTGGCCGATCCGGCGGTGATCGTGCTCGACGAGGCGACCTCCAGCCTGGACATCCCCGGCGAACGGCTGGTCCAGCAGGCGCTGGAGACCCTGCTGCGCGGCCGGACCGCCATCATCATCGCGCACCGGCTGTCCACGGTGGCCATCGCCGACCGGGTTCTCGTCATGGCGGGCGGCCGCATCGTCGAAGACGGAGCGCCGGAGGCACTCGCCGCGGGAAGTGGCAGGTTCGCCGGGCTGCACACGGCGTGGCGGGAATCGTTGGTGTGAAAGAAATTTTCTTGCCGATACCGGCGGTAGCACTAGTGTGGCAGGAGACACTGCTGCGCCACTTTCCCCGTCGCCGTCCGGTGGCCGGGGAAACCGGCGGGTGCACCACCGATCGGACGTCAGGAACAGCTCTTGCTTCACACCTTCACCGGAAAACTGTTCGGACACGCGGACTCTCGGCCCGATGCCCCGGTCTACCGGTTTCTCGACGAAGGTGATGCCGACGGTCCGAGCACGGTGCTGACCTACGGTGATCTGGCCGTGCGTGCCCGCGCGATCGGGGCCGCGTTGCAGCAGACGCGGGCGAGCCGGGCGTTGATGCTGTACCCGGCCGGACCGGAGTTCGCCGAGGCGTTCTTCGGCTGCCTCGCCGCCGGTGTGGTGGCGGTGCCCGCGCCGCTGCCGGAGTGGGAGACGCGCTCGCTGCGCAGGCTGCGGCGGATGGTCGCGCACGCCGATGCCGACGTGGTGCTGGCTCCGCGCCGGGTGGCCGACGACGTCCTCGCCCTGTGCGCGGAGGTCCCGGAATTGGCCGGGATCGAATGGCTCGCCACCGACGACATCGCCACGGACGAGGCCGCGCGCTGGCGTGAGCCCGACATCGACGCGGACTCGGTGGCCTTCCTCCAGTACACCTCCGGTTCCACCAGCGCACCGCGCGGCGTGGTCCTCACCCACGCGAACCTGCTGCACAACCAGCAGGCGTTGGCGGCCGGTCTCGGCCACGACCGCGAGATCGCCGAATCCTGGGACGGCGCGCTGTTCGCCAGCTGGCTGCCGATGTACCACGACATGGGACTGATCGCGCCACTGCTGCACACGGTGTATCTGGGCGCGCATTCGGTGCTCATGTCGCCACTGCACTTCCTGCAACGTCCGCACCGCTGGTTGCGCGCCGTCTCGGAGTTCCGGGCGCACACCAGCGGCGGCCCGAACTTCGCCTACGAGCTGTGCGTGCGCCGCGTGACGCCCGACCAGCTCGACGGGCTCGACCTGAGTCGGTGGCGGGTGGCGTTCAACGGCTCCGAACCGGTCCGGCCCAGCACGGTGCGCCGTTTCGCCGAGACCTTCGCACCGGCCGGATTCCGGCCAGGGGCGCACCATCCGGTCTACGGGCTGGCCGAGGCGACGCTCATCGTGACCGCGCCCGAGGTGTCCGCCGAGCCCGTGTTCACCACGGTGCCCAGCGACTTGCCCGGCGCCAGGGAGGTCGAGGTCGCCGGGGTCGGCCGCCCGGTCGGCGACGCGCACGTCGCGATCGTCGACACCGAGGCGGGGGTTCGCGCCGAGGACGGGGCCGAGGGCGAGATCTGGGTCGCCGGTGGCAGCGTGGCGGCCGGATACTTCCGCGACGAGCAAGCCGCCGCCGAGGTGTTCGGCGCGTGCCTTCCCGGCGACGACCGGCGCTACCTGCGCACCGGGGACCTCGGATTCGTCTCCGGCGGACAGCTTTTCGTCACCGGGCGGAGCAAGGACCTGCTCATCGTCGACGGCCGCAACCACTACCCCCAGGACATCGAGGCCACCGTCGAGACCGCGCACGCGGCCGTCCGCCCCGGCTGTGTGGCGGCGTTCTCGGTCGACATCGGGGTGGACGGGGAACAGCCGGTCGTGGTCGCCGAGGTGCGCGGCGACGACCCGGCCGTGCTCGACGAGATCGACGGCGCGGTGCGCGGGGTGGTCACCACCGAGCACGGGCTCGCGCTCGCGGCGGTGGTGCTGATCCGGCCGGGGACCATGTTCAAGACCAGCAGCGGCAAGGTGCAGCGTTCGGCCTGCCGGGCGGCTTATCTGTCCGGGGAGCTGCTCACGTTGAGCGCCGCTCCGGTCCGGTCGCCCGAGGACGAACTCGACGACTACGACGTGCTCGACCACGAGACGCCCGCCGAAACCCCAATGGCGCGGTCGGATTCCGGGACCACCGGCCTGCCCGCGGCCGGGGGCGCGGGGCCGCGCGCCCAGCCGACCGCGGAGGAGATCCGCTCGTGGCTGGTGACCGCCATCGCCCGTCAGGCCGAGCTGGACCCCGACCGCATCGACCCGCACCGCCCGTTGGTCGAATTCGGTTTGGGCTCGGCGGATCTGGTGGAGCTGGTCATCGATCTGTCCGATTTCGCCGGCACCTTCCTCGACACGAACCTGTTCTTCGATCACCCCACCATCGCGGGCGTGGCCGCCGTCCTCGCCCCCGCCGGACCCGCGACCACCGAGGTCGATTCGGCGCGGGCGCAACCGGATGTGGCGGCGCAGACCACCGCGCCCGCCGCCGAACCCGACGACGACGCCATCGCCATCCTGTCGATGGCGTGCCGATTCCCCGGCGGGGTGGATTCGCCGGAGGCGCTGTGGCGGATGCTGGACGCGGAGACCGACGGCATCACCGACCTGCCGCCCGGCCGCTGGAACGTCGACGGCCTCTACGATCCCGACACCTCGGCGCCCGGCCGCGCCTACACCTTCCGCGGCGGCTACATCGACGGGCTCGACCGCTTCGACGCCGCCTTCTTCGGCATCGGTCCCCGCGAGGCCACCGTCATGGACCCGCAGCAGCGCATCATGCTGCAACTGGCCTGGGAGGCGATCGAACGCTCCGGCCGCGACCCGCGCACCCTGCACGGCAGCCAGACCGGGGTCTATCTCGGCCTGTACAGCACCGGCTATCTCGCCGACCCGGCCCCGGAACAGTTGAACGGCCAGGTGGGCACCGGCCTGTCGCCGAGCGTCGCCTCCGGTCGCATCTCCTACACCCTCGGCCTGCACGGTCCAGCGGTCAGTGTGGACACCGCGTGCTCGTCCTCGATCGTGGCCGTGCACCAGGCGGTGCAGGCGCTGCGGGCGGGGGAGTGCGATGCCGCTCTCGCGGGCGGCGTCACCCTGCTCATGTCGCCCACGCCGCACATCGAACTGTCCCGGCTCGGTGTGCTGTCCCCGCGCGGGAAGTGCGCGCCGTTCTCCGCCGAGGCCGACGGCACGGTGTGGGCCGAAGGCGCGGGCATGATCCTGCTCAAGCGGCTCGCCGACGCCCGCCGCGACGGGGACCGGGTGCTGGCCGTCATCCGGGGTTCGGCGGTGAACCAGGACGGACGCAGCCAGGGGCTCAGCGCCCCGAACGGCGCCGCCCAGGAACAGGTGCTGCGCGCCGCGCTGCGCGCCACCGGCCTGTCGCCGCACGACATCGACTACGTGGAGGCGCACGGAACCGGCACCGCGCTGGGCGACCCGATCGAGGCCCGTGCGCTGGCCCGCGTCTACGGACCCGGCCGCGAGGCGCGCCGCCCGCGCGGCGTCGGCGCGCGCAAGTCCAATCACGGCCCCACCCACGCCGCGGCGGGGGTGGCGGGCAACAACAAAAATGTGCTTGCGGTAAGGCCCCCGCGCCTCCCCCCCCCCCGG
>NZ_JARWRU010001033.1 GCF_029867845.1 Nocardia farcinica
CGCGGCCTCGGCTGCGGCCGGCCCATCGGCCGGGTCGACGGCCACGCGCTGCCGGTGGTGCCCGCCGCGCGGGGCGGCACCGCGGCGGGCCTGCTCAACTTCTTCCGCATCGGCTCGGAGGCCGTCTTCGTCGCCGGCTACGCCGTCGTGCTGGCCGCCGTGGTGGGCAGCAAGCTCACCGGTCCGGCCGCCGACGACACGGCCGCGGGCCAGTTCGGCCACCCCGACGTCTACCACTCCGCCTTCGCGGTCACCGTCGGTGTCCTCATCGCCCTGCTCGTCGCGCTCACCGCGGTGATCGTCGCCGTGCGCCGTCGCGGGGGAGCGGGCGGCAGCGGACAGCGCGACCACGCCCACGGCAGTGCGAGTTCCGACAACGGCTCGAGCCCGATCCCCACCCCGGAAGGAAGTACCCCATGACGCACGCCCTCGACACCGTCCGTGTCGACCTCGACCGCATCGCAAACATCTCCCCGCCCCTGATGATCCGACCGGTGGCCGACCGTTCCCCCGGCGGCTTACCCCAGGTCCAGCTCCCCAGCGGGCACACCGCCGTCCACGTGACCGCCTATCGCGACGTGCACGCGATCCTCACCGACACGACCTTCGCCCGCGCGCGGACCAACGTCGAGGACGGGCCGAGCTTCCTGCCCACGATCATGCCGACCGAGATGCTGCTCAATCTCGACCATCCCGAGCACGGGCGGCTCAAGGGCTTCGTGGCCTCGGCCTACAGCGCGGCCACCATGGCCCGCCGGGTACCCGCCGTGCGGCGCGTCCTCGACGACCGGATCGCCGAACTACGAGTCCGGCGCGATCAGGGCGCCGCCGACCTGGTGCGCACCGTGCTCGACCCGCTGACCATCGCCGCCAATGTGGACTACCTCGGCATCCCGGACGCCGACATCGCCCACTTCCGGCACCTCTCGCGCGAGATGCAGCTCGGCCACGACACGAACATCGAGCAGTTGCTCGCCGACTTCTGGACGCTCTACCACTACATCGAGGATCTGGTCGCCCGCCGCCGCGAGCTGCGCCCCGGCCTGATCCTCGACCTGCTGGCCGCGCGCGATTCGGTCTCTCCGCCGGTCACCGACGCCGAGTACGCGGCCATCCTGCTCGGCTCGCTGGTCGGGGGCGACCAGAACATCCTCTCGGTGGTCACCAAGATCGCCTACGTGCTGCTGGCCCGCCCCGAGCTGTGGCGGTACCTGGTGGACAACCCGCGGGCCGTGCCGGCCGCCGTGGAGGAACTGCTGCGGCTGCTGCCGCTCGGCCGCATCTCCACCTTCCCGCGCGTGGCCACCCGGGAGATCACCCTGTCGGCGGGCGTGCTGTATCCCGGTGAGGTCGTCTATGCCGACGCGCACTCGGCCAATCGCGACCCCGAGGTGTTCGGCGACCCGTCGGTGATCGATCCGAACCGCGGCGGCAAGCGTCACCTGCAGTTCGGCTACGGCATGCACCACTGCATGGGCGCGGCCATGGCCCGCATGGAGATCACCGAGGTGCTGCGCGGGCTGCTCACCGCGCTGCCCGGCCTGCGGCTGACCGTGCCCGAGGAGCAGATCCCCTGGGAGACGGGCATCCTCGTGCACCGGCCCACCTCGCTGCCGGTCACCTGGTAGCCGGTAGCCGGGGCAGGCTCGGTCCGGGCGGGGGGGGGGGGTGGGGCCGAGCCCCGCCCGCGCCGCCCGGCCCCCGGGGTACGGCCGGGAATAGGGTGTCGGGCGCCCC
>NZ_JARWRU010001034.1 GCF_029867845.1 Nocardia farcinica
CCCCCCCCCCCCCCCCGGGGGGGCGGGGGGGGGGGGGGGCGGGGGGGGGGCCGCCCCCGGGGGGGCCCCGCGCGGGGGGGGGGCCCCCGGGGGGGGTTCCGGCCACCCCCCCGGGGGGGGGGGGGCCCCCCCCCCCCCCCCCCCCCCCCGCCCGGCCCCCTGGGGGTCGGGGGGGGGGGGCGCGGCGGCCGGACAGCGGATGCAGGACGACGGTGACGTCGTACTCGCGGCCCTGCAGGCGGTTGGCGGTGTCCACGGTGACCGCCTCGCCGGGGGTGCCGCGCAGGGCGGCGCGGATGGCCTCGGCCTGGTCGCGGTGGGCGGTACCGACGGCGACGCGCTCGGCGGTGACGGTGTGGCCGCCCTGTTCGGACACGGCGACGGGGGCGCGTTCGAGCAGGCGGCAGGTGATCTCGGCGACCGCGCGCACGGCCTCGCTGTCGGTGCGCAGGGCGTGCCGGGCGGGCAGTTCGTACCAGCCCCAGCCGTGCTCGGCGGCCGCGTCGAGCACCGCGTCGACGGGCGTGCGCAGCCCGCGAGCGGCGTAGGTGAGGGAGCGGGCGTCCGGGGCGGTGCCTGCGCGGAACTCGTTGAACGGGTAGAAGGCCGCCGAGACGACCGGGGCCGCGGTGGCCGACAGCCGCCAGGAGACGGGCAGGCTGTGCGGGCGGATGGCGGGATTGTTGGCGAGCATGACCGAGACCGCGCTCATGGTGGGGTCCCAGGTCAGGCCGGCCCAGCGGCCGGTGTCCACGGTGGCGAACGGGTCGAGCTGACCGGGATCGCCCACGAACAGGCCGCGCTCGAAGCGGTTGGCGATGCGCAGCAGCATGTCCGAGCGCATCTGGTAGGCCTCGTCGATGATGGCGTGCTGCCAGGTGCCTTCCTCGATGGTGGCCCACTTGGCGGCGGTGCCGATGACCACGGTGCGGTCGGCCAGATCGGTGACCTTCTGCGCCACCGCCACATTCGGGCGGCTGACGCGGTCCGAGGGCAGATAGCCGGCCGCCGAGACACGGCCGATGCTCAGGCCGGGATCGGCGGTGGCCAGGCGCTCGATGAGGTCGTCGACCTGCTCGTTGGTCTGCGCCACGATCATGTGCTGGTCACCCGACTCGGCCAGTTGACGAGCGGCCTTGACCACCAGGGTGGACTTCCCGGCGCCGGGCGGGGAGTCGACCACGATGGCGCGGTCGGCGGAGTGGGCGAGGTCGCCGAGGATTCCCGCGACGGCGGTGTCGGCGGCGCGGGCGGTGTCGGTGGTCATCACAGTTCCTCGAAGGTGTCCTCGGTGGGCACCCAATCCGGCGGCGGGCCGCCGTGGGTCCATGGCGTCTCCTCGCGGCTCGGCAGCGTCGGCGGGCGCGAGGAGACGGGGGTGAAGCGGGCGAAACCGACCGCCGCACCGACTTCGGGCACGGTGCCGGGCTCGGGAATCAGCTTGCGGCCCATGCCGCCCGACAGTTCGAGCAGCACGGTGTCGCCGTCGACGTCGACCACCGTGCCCGACTGCTTGGGCAGGGTGATGTTGCACAACTTCTCGCCGAGCACGGCGGTGAACGGGTCGCTGGTGCGGACCCGCAGGTGCGGGCGCAGCACCTTGCGCGTGCCCTTGGCCTCGGTGCGGGTCGGCTCGGCCTCGACCACCGTGCCGGTGAACGCCGTTCCGGCCAGCCGGTGTTCGAGCATCACCCTCGGGTCGTCGAAGGCGCGCTCGGCGTCGTAGCGTTCCAGGGCGCGTTCGCGGTCGAGCAGGCGGCGGGCGGCCGAGACCGCGGAGTCGCGGCGCGGCTGCGGGGTGCCCTCGGGGACGGTCTCCAGGAAGTAGGAGAAGGCGGCCACGTCGGCGGACCAGCGGCCCGCGGCGTGCGGGGCGGCGGGCAGGGCGCGCAGCAGCGCCAGGCCCTGCCACATGAGCTGCCAGGTCGGCTCGACTTGTTTGTGCAGGGCGCGCTCGATGCGCTGGACGGCCAGGGCGCGCGCGGTCTCGTCCACCGCCTCGTCGTAGGAGGCGATCAACGGGGCCAGTTCCTCGTTGTCGAAACCCGGGTCGGTGGCCGGGCCCGCGGGCGGCACCGCGAGCGGGTCCTCGGCGCGGGCGGCGGCCTGCTGCCCGGTGCGGCCGGGCGGCGGGGCGATCCAGCCGAGCAGGGCGGCCAGATTGGCGTCCTCGAGCGGGGACTGGCCGCTGGCCCAGTGCGCGGACAACACCGAGGTCATGGGCAGGGCGACGCTGGAGCCGGGATGTTCGGCGCGGTCGCGGAACCAGGTGAGCCAGCGGCCGAGCAGCGGGATCGATTCCGGCACCGGATTGTCGCCGTCGGTGCGGTGGAAACGCACCGAACGTCCCAGCAGGCCGAGGAATTCGATGCCGCCGGTGTTGGGCACCCACAGTTGCGGGGCGTCCAGGCAGCGCGTGCGGGTCTCGCCCTCCTTGGTGGTGTACTCCTCGGTCTCGGTGGTGTGCGCGGTGATGTAGGGCAGCACGATGTCGGCCAGCGCGGCCACGAAACGCAGCCGCAGCACCCGGTCGCGCGGCTGCGGGACGACGAGCAGGCGCGGGTTCGCCGCCTCGGTGCCGAGCATGACGGCCAGCGGCGCGGCGGCCTCACCGGCCAGCTTCAGCGGCACCATGACCAGCGGCCGTTTCGACAGGTGGGTGTGGCAGTAGTCGGCGATCGGCTGGGCGCGTCCGGCCCGCACGGCCTGCATCCTGGCCAGTGCGGTCAGCACGCTCATCCGGCCACCTCGAGGCGCAGCCGGTGCGCCTGCCGCAGCACCTCGGTGATGTCGGCGTACTCCTCACCCAGGTCCCGCGAGCCCTCGGCGAGCGACAGCACCACGTCGATGTTGTCCAGGCCGCCGAGTTCGTCGCAGACGGTGCGGCCGAGCACGTCCACGCAGCCCTGGGAACGCGCCTCGTCGCGGCAGGCGAAGGCCAGCTCGCAGGTCGACATGCACTCGGGGGCGTAGCGGGCGGGGATCTCGGCCAGGGTGTCGGCGAGCCGGTCGCCGAGGGCGAAGCCGGCGTCCTCGGGCAGGCTGCGCACCAGCTCGTCGATGGCGGTCAGGCGGGAGAGCTGGCGGGAGACCACGGCGAGCTGTTTGCGCAGATCGACCAGCTCGGCGGTGGGCCGATTGCTGAAGTCGGTGGTGCACACCAGGATCACGTTGTGCGAGACCAGCTTCTCCGGGTCGGCGCCGATCTCCTTCATCAGCTCGCGCAGCGCGATCACGTAGACCGCGGACTGGCGGGCGGCGGCGGCCACCTGCGCCGGATCGGCCTGGCCGTCGACCACGGGGAACGACTTGATCTCCACCACGTGGAACTGCCCGCCCAGACGCAGCGCGACCACGTCGGGCTCCAGATAGGCCGGGGCCCCGGCGATCTCGAGGCGCAGCATGGGGTGATCGAACAGCGTGCCCTCGCCGGAGTCGACGGCCTGGGCGAACAACTGGCGGGTGCGGCGGTAGCGCACGGCGTTGGAGGTGTTGTCGCCGACGGCCTCCAGATTGTGATAGGCCACCTCGGGAATGGTGAGGTCGAGCCGCTCGCGCAGCAACGCCAGCAGATCGGCACAGCCGTTGGCCTTGACCATGGCCTCGAAGGCGTTGCCTCGGGTGATCGCGAACTGGGACTGGCCGAAGGTGGGCGGGAACCCGAGATGGCGCGCGACCGCGGCCTTGTCGACCGCGGCGGCGTCCAGCAGGGCGCGCCGGGAGCAGCCGGGGTTCGTCGTCAACGCCGCGATCGTCCTGGCGTTGTGGCGGCACGCCGGCGCCGCACCACGCAGTTCGTCCAGCCGTGCCGAAAGTGTCTTCATCCCACCTCTTTCCGTCGCGTGCCTGTCACCTCGTCGCCCCGTTCGCCGGCGCGCCCGGCCACGCCGAGACGCACACCGAACAACTGATCCGCCTGATCGAGCCGGTCCAGCGCCCGCTGCGCCGCCTCGCTCCGGCGGGTGGCGTCATCGTCGCGGTGGACCGCCAGCTCGCGTTCGGCGCAGCGGGCGACCTCGGCCGGGTCGATGCTGTCGGGGCCGCCGCGCACACCGGGGATCGAGATCGCCAGCTTCCACAGCACACGCCGGGCGCGGCGATCGGCGGCGGGCTGGTCGGCCAGGTGCCCGGCCAGGCGGATGACGGCGGTCAGCAGGTCGACGCGCGGGCTCAGCGGGCCGATCACCCGGCGCTCCAGCGGCCAGGTGCTGACCGCGAGCAGGCCGCGGGCCGGGGCGAGCAGGTCGGCGGTCAGCGCCGCGCAGATGTAGTACGGGCGGGCCTGCGGGGCGGAGCGGAACGAGCGCTCCTCGTCGCGGCGCAGGCTGGTCAGCCGGGCGGGGACGAGTTCGCCGGAGAAGAACGCCTCGTGCACGCCGAGCACGAGTTTCGGAGCGGCCGGGGCGCCGAGCAGGGTGAGCGCCCGGTGCACGTGTTCGCGGACCGGAACGGCGGGGGCCGCCTCGGCCGGCTCGTCGGTGGCCTCGATGCCGAGCACCGCGTCTTCCCAGGCGTTCTCGGCCTGACGCAGCTGCGCGCGCAACTGGCGCGCGCCGACGCGATCGCCCGCGGACACCGCGCGGCGGACGGAGGCGCGCAGGTGCGCGATGCGGTCCTCCAATTGCTGGGCGGTGTCTGGCACGAGGCGAGGCTATCCAGGTATTCCAGTGAAGTCCAGTATTTGCCAGTATTTTCATCGTCTCGAACAATTGTTCGAGCAATGGGGGCGCGCTGTCGTCGCGGTCGGATATCGGTGACCGCGAGTACGGGCAAATCTCTGCTGGCGCAAGGGAGTTCGGGCGCATACCCTCTGGCGCGCAAGCAGTTTCGTCGAAGGGATGCAGGTATGAGAAAGACCGTTGCCGCTGTCACGCTGGCGTCCGCGTTGCTGGGCCCGGCGGCGAATGCCGGGGCTGCGGAATTGCCCGGCGCGGCATCGGCGGTGTCCGAGACCGGCTCGGCGGCGCTGGCCGACCCGGTGCTGTGCGCGCCGGTGATCGGCGGCGTGGTGTCGCTGTTCTACAACCCGTACGGGCCGCTGCTCCCGCAGATCTGCGCGATGCGCTGAGGCGCGCGGACCGCGGTGCGTGGCCGTGCCCTTCCCGGGCGCGGCCCCTGCGGGGGACGTGCGGGTCGTGGCCGGGTGTCGGCCGTGGCGGGGGAGTGGCCGCCGGCGCGTGTCAGTCGCAGCCGACGCCGTTTCCGTCGCGGTCGAGGTCGTATACATCGGGGCCGGTGACGCGGACGGGGCCGGTGTAGGCCGGGCCGTCGCCCTCGCCATCGGCGCAGTCGTAGTCCGGTTCCGGGGTGAGACACGGGTCGTAGGAAGGGGGACACTCCTGGGCAACCGGTGCGGCCGCGCCGGGGCCGGGGATGGACTGGCCCGCTGTGGCCACGGCAGGGGTGAGAAAAGCGCAGGCAGTGACCGCGCAGGCGGTGACGCCGATGATCGACGGATCGGAAGGGGCCCGAGGCGCGTGGGTGACGGAGATGCCCAGTGGCGGAGGAGATCCCTAGGATCGGGAGCGTGGAGTTCGTTCTGGCCGTCATGCTGCCCATCGTGATCCTGGCGGGGTGCCTGGTCGCTATTCGCTTCGTGCGCAGCAAGCAGCGTGATGGCGAACTCGGCAGCGTGGCGCCGGTCGCCGACGGGGAGCCGACGCGGCCCGCGCACGGCCGGGGCGAGGCGGTACCGGCCGGGCCCGACGTCGAGCGGGTCGGGGCCGACACCGAGCGGGTCGGGGCCGACACCGAGCGGGGCGGGGTCGAGCGGGTCGACGATCGTCCGCTCGGGACGCGGGACGACGAAACCTCCGGCCCCCGCCCCTGACACCGGCTCGCGGGGACACCACCGGCAGTGGTGGACGCGACACGCCCCCGGCGACGCGAGGCGTGGGGTCGGTCGCCCGATCGGGGGTCAGTTGCCGAATCGGGCGAGGACGGCGGAGGCCTCCTGGGAGGCGGTGCCCTCCTCGGCGAGGTGCGCCATGGCGGCGGGGATCTCGCGTCCGTGGTGGGCCATCGCCTGGGCGTAGAGACGCCCCGCCCGGTAGGAGGAGCGGACCAGCGGGCCCGCCATGACACCGGCGAAGCCGATCTTCTGGGCGGCCTCGGAGTGCTCGACGAACTCCTCGGGCTTGACCCAGCGGTCGACCGGGTGGTGGCGCGGGGAGGGGCGCAGGTACTGGGTGATGGTCAAGATGTCGCAGCCCGCCTCGTGCAGGTCGCGCATGGCCTGGGTGACCTCCTCGGGGGTCTCGCCCATACCGAGGATCAGATTGGACTTGGTGACCAGGCCCGCCTCGCGGGCGGCGGTGAGCACGGCCAGCGAGCGCTCGTAGCGGAAGGCGGGGCGGATGCGCTTGAAGATGCGCGGCACCGTCTCCAGGTTGTGCGCGAGCACTTCGGGGCGCGAGCCGAAGACCTCGGCCAACTGGCCGGGGTCGGCGTTGAAGTCGGGGATGAGCAACTCGACGCCGGTCGCTGGATTGAGGCGCTTGATGGCGCGCACCGTCTCGGCGTAGAGCCAGGCGCCGCCGTCGTCCAGGTCGTCGCGGGCCACGCCGGTGATGGTGGAGTAGCGCAGGCCCATCGCCTGGACGGACTCGGCCACGCGGCGGGGCTCGTCGCGGTCGAGCGCGGCGGGCTTGCCGGTGTCGATCTGGCAGAAATCGCAGCGCCGGGTGCACTGCTCGCCGCCGATGAGGAAGGTGGCTTCGCGGTCCTCCCAGCATTCGAAGATGTTGGGGCAGCCCGCTTCCTCGCAGACGGTGTGCAGGCCCTCCCGCTTGACCAGGCCCTTGAGTTCGCTGTACTCGGGGCCCATGGTGGCCCGGGTGCGGATCCACTTGGGCTTGCGCTCGATCGGGGTCTGCGCGTTGCGCGCCTCGATGCGCAGGAGCTTGCGGCCGTCGGGGGCCGGGCCGGTCGGCGCGGCCGTGGCCGGTGCGGGGGCGGTGGTGCCGCCCTGCGGTGTCGGGGTGTCGACTGAGGTCACGATCTCGACCTTACGCCCGTGCCGGATCCGGCCGCCCGGCCGGTGTGGCCCGGATGTCGTGCTCGCGCACCGGCAGATCGCCGTTGAGCGCCTGCACGACGGCGGTGGCGACCATGGGCTTGACCTCGGCGACGGTCACCTCGCGGTCCAGTTCACGGGTCAGGGTGGTGACGCCGGCGTCGGCGATGCCGCAGGGCACGATCGCCTGGAAGCCGTCGAGCGCGGAGTTGCAGTTCAGCGAGATGCCGTGCAGGGCGACGCCGCGCTGCACCCGGATGCCGATGGCGGCGATCTTGCGCTCGGCCAGATATTCGGTGGCGGGCAGCCACACGCCGGAGCGGCCCTCCACCCGGCCGACGGTCAGGCCGAGGTCGGTGCAGACGGTGATCAACGCCTCCTCGAGGCGGCGCACGTAGTCGACCACGTCGACCGGCTCGGCCAGGCGCACGATCGGGTAGCCGACGAGCTGGCCGGGGCCGTGCCAGGTGATCTTGCCGCCGCGGTCGACCTGGACGACGGGACTGCCGTCGATGGGCAGGTCGGCTTCCTCGGTGCGGCGGCCCGCGGTGAACACCGACGGGTGCTCGAGTAGCAGCAGACGGTCGGAACCGGCGCCTTCCGCGCGTTCGGCGGCGATGGTGCGCTGCAGTTCCCAGGCGGCGTGGTAGTCGATGAGACCGAGATCCTCGACGACGACGGGTGTGGTGTCGAAGCGGGCGGACCGGGCGGTGCGCGTGTCGTTCACGGGCACGACGTTACGCCCGGGGGTGGAACTCATCACAGCGACCCGCTGTGGTCGCGACCACAGTGTTGCCGACCTGCGATTTCGCTGGTCGCGTCGCGGCGGACGAGGTGTCGGGGGGCGGGGCGCGGTCAGTCGCCGTCGACCGGGATGGTCAGCTGCAACAGGGTCAGGTCGAGCCAGCGCCCGAATTTGCGGCCCACCTCGGGCATCCGGCCCACCTCGACGAAGCCGAAACGCTCGTGCAGGGCGATGGAGGCGGTGTTGCCGGACTCGATCGCCGCGATCATGGCGTGCACGCGGCCGGAGGTGCGGGCGCGTTCGACGAGTTCGCCGAGCAGGGCGGTTGCCAGGCCGCGGCGGTGGAAGCGCTCGGCGATGTAGACGGAGTTCTCCACGCTGTAGCGGTAGCCGACCTTCGGGCGGAACTGCCCGTAGTGGGCGTAGCCGGCGAATTCGCCGTCGACCTCGGCGACCAGCACCGGCATGCCGGCGGCGCGACGATCGCGGAACCAGGCGGTGCGGTCGGCCAGGTCGGCGAGTTCGACGTCCCAGAGCGCGGTGGAGTGCGCGATGTTCTCGTTGTGCAGCGCCAGGATCGCGGGCAGGTCGTCCTCGGTGGCGTCACGGATGACTATTCCGGCGCGGGCGTGCGTGATGGTCAACGGGATACTCCAGAACTCGGCAGCAGGACGGCCGAGATCGATCATCACTGGTCACGGCGGTGACTGGCAATGAGCGTTGGGTCACCGACGGCTGAACACCTGCTGGTCCCGGCCGCACCGAGGGCAGCAGCAGGGCGCGATGTCAGCGCGCGTGCGAGTCCACGAGCGCCGACAACGCCGAACCGATGGTGGGATGGCGGAACTGGTAGCCCGCCGTCTCCAGCGCGGTCGGGATGGCGCGCGGGCCACGCAGGATCGCCTCGTCGGCGAACTCGCCGATGACCGCGCGCAGGGCGAGCGCGGGCACCACCAGCGGGGTGCGCCTGCCCAGCGCCCGGCCGAGGGTGTGGTTGAACTCGGCGTTGGTGACCGGTGCCGGCCCGACCGCGTTGACCGGGCCGGACAGCCGGTCCTCGGTCAGCGCGAACCGGATCGCGCCGATCTCGTCCTCCAGGGAGATCCACGGGGTGTACTGGCGGCCGCTGCCGAGACGCCCGCCGAGGCCGAGCCGGTAGAGCGGCCGCAGCATGCTGAGCATGCCGCCGTGCGGGGCGAGCACCACCCCACTGCGCAGCAGCACGGTGCGCACGCCCGCGGCCCGGGCGGGTTCGGTGGCGGCCTCCCAGTCCCGGCACAGGGTCGCCAGGAACCCGGTGCCCGCCGCAGCGGTCTCGTCGACGACCCGATCGCCGGTGTCACCGCCGTAGTAGTGCACGCCGCTGGCGTTGACCAGCACCGGCACTCCCGCCTCGGCGACCGCGGCGGACAGCACATCGGTGGGTGTGATGCGGCTGTCGCGCAGTTCCTGTTTGAAACTGCCGGTCCAGCGCCGCCTGCCGAGGCCGGTGCCGCACAGGTTCACCACGGCGTCGGCCCCCCGCAGCGCGCGGGCGTCGAGCTCGGCGCGCGGGGGATACCAGGTGAACTCGTCACGGGCGGCGGCCGGGGGGCGCCCCCCCCCCGCCCCCCACGGGGGGGGGCCGCGGCGCCCGCGCGCCCCCCCC
>NZ_JARWRU010001035.1 GCF_029867845.1 Nocardia farcinica
GGTGGTTCTTTTTTTTTTATTCTACGGGGGCGGACATGCGCTTTGCGGCCCCGTGGCGCGGTCGAGGCGGGGTTCGGTCGAGTGCGGGTCGCGCCGTTCTCGCGCCGGGGTTCTCGATCGCCGACCGCACGAACGGACGCACCATGACGGAGTTGTATCGCGGACTCGACCCCACTGTGGCCGCTGTGCTCGCCGAGTGGGCCGAAATCCACGGCAGGCACTACGAACTCGATCGATGGCTCGTGAACGGACGCAGCAAGCAGCCGGTCGCCGTCGTTCGCGAGACCGAGCTGCGCACCGACGCCACCACCGTGCTCGTGATGAAGGTGCTTTCCGCCCGCGACAGTGCCCCGCCGAATCTGGAGTACGCGCGGCACCGAACGGCCGAAGTCCAGGCGCCGGATTTCGCCGCGAGGCATCTGAGCGAATTCGTCCACGACGCCGTGCCCGTACCAGGACAGCAGTGGATCACCTTTCAGCGCGTCGCGGGGAAGGCGCTGGAGAACACCGAAGTGCTGACCGTGCTCCTGCGGCGCATGCTCGGACTCACCGAAGCCGTTGAGCCCCTCTCGGCGCGCCCCGTGACGTGCAGCCCGGAGATGTTCGCCGAGGCATGCGGCGCGATCGTCAGCGGCGTCCTCGGCGGCTGGGCCAATCGGCCGTTCCTCCCGGCGGGGGAGAAGTGGGATCTCGCCACCTTCTTCCGCCGGCATCTGTCCGACCAGTTGGCTCCCGGCGGTCGGCTGGCCGGCTGGGCGGATCGTCACCAGGGCGAGAGCCTGGAACTGGAAGGTGAGCCGCGACCGCTGCCCAATCCCTTCGCGGTGGCGGCGGGAAAGCTGTTCGATGCCGCTGTGGTCTCTCCAGTGATCGGCCGCTGCCACGGTGATCTGCACACCGACAACGCGTTGATCAGGGTCCGCCCGAGCGTGGATGTCGACGAGTTCTACCTGATCGATACCGCGTTGTACGAGAGCAAGGGGCCGTTGACCCGCGACCCCGCGCATCTGGTGCTCTACATCGTGGCCAGCGTGATGGAAGCGGTGTCGACGCCGTCCGAGCAGTCTGCTCTGATCGAGCTGCTGATCGATCCTGTGGCGGGTCCCGCCCACCTGGTGCCCGGGTGGCTCGCCGCCCTGATCCGCCGGGTCGATGTCGCGGCGTCGGACTGGGTGGAGGACTCGGGGCTGGGATCGGTGTGGCGTGAGCAGGCCTGTCTGTCCCTGGCGGCGTGCGCCCTGCTGTTCCTCGGCCGCACCTCCACCAGGGAGATCGACAAGCCATGGTTCCTGCGCCTCGCCGCGCGGGCCGTGGCCCGCTTCGCCGAGGGGCGCGGTCTCGACTTCAGCGCCGCGGGGTCCGCCGATCGTGGGACCGTGCCGGAGATTTCCGGTCCCGCACCGGCCGTCCGGGCATCGCGGGTCACCGAACCTGCCCGATCGGGGGTGGAGACCGTCGGTAGCGGCGGCCATACCGCCTCCCCATCGGCCACTCCGGGATCGAAGTTCATGGTGAACGCCGAAGACGTCAGAGGACTGCAGGTCGGCGACGGCAACCGCCAGGAGAACAATTTCCACTGAGGCGAGCGGCAAGGCGCCGTGGCCGCGACAGAGGTCGTTCGGTGCTCAGCGTGGCGGGGCGGGCGCGGACGTGCACAGCACACGGGGCCGCCCCCAGGCGTTCTCGGCATCCGCCGACTGCCGAACGTCCAGCAGGGTCAATCGCAGCACCCCGGTGACATCGATCGTGACGGGCATGGCCGGGTCGTTCGGTCCGAGTTCGGCGGAGAAGAGCTCGCGGTCGTCACCCGTGACGACGAATCGTCCGGTGCCCGCACCGGCGGAATCCATGCGCTTTCCGATCGAGACGCTGAATTCCGAGCACTGACCACCGAGGGGCCAGGTCCCCTTGTTCATCGGGCCCGCGACGTTCGACGGCTGGGTACCGACGATGCTCGCCGGAAACGTCTCGGTGCCGATGCGGACCGGGTCGACGAGGAAGAAGCCGAGGTTCTTCGCGATCGGTCGCAGGGCCGCCAGGTCGTACCATGTCGAGGACGGTGTGGCGGGAGTGTCGCCGGCGGCCGGGCCGGGTCGGCTCGTGGAAACGGCTTCGCCGGTGGGACTCGCGGGATCGTCGTCGCCACGCAGTTGTAACCACATCACCGCGCCGCTCGCGACCAGGAGCGCGAGTGCCGCGAATATCAGCGACCCCCATCGGTTCGACCGTCGGCTTTCGTCGAAATGGTTGTTGATCTGCGTGTTGCCCTCGCCGACCACCACGCCGCGGGCCTGTTTCGCGCCCGTCCTGTAGCGGCCGTCGGCTTTCCGTGCCGCCGCTCGCCGCTCCGTATCGTTCCCCACCTGTGAGTCACTCACCTCTCAACCGTGCCCGGGCGATCACCTCGCATCCGCTGCGATCGCCGCACACGGACGACAGGATTATGAACGGCCGAAGGGGGGTATGCGTGGGATTCGGCTCCTGTGTGCGCGACGTCGGTGCAGCGGCCTGCCGCCGGCGCGACGTCAAGGGCGAAATGTCCGCATACGGCGAATGTGTGTGCGACACGGTAAGTTTGATGAAGTAATGAACAGCCGTCGGTGGACGATCATCTCTGCATGACGATGATGAAAGGTTCGACCTCGACAGCAGCGGTGGGAATCATCGGGGCGGCGATGGCCCTCGCGGCCCCGGGAGCGGCGCAGGCGCAGGACCCCTGTCAGCTCGGCTGGTCCAATGTGGGCCCGCGCACCTGCGACATGCGGGACGTGCGACCGGCGCCCACGTTCACGCTGGGCAACGGCGTCTGTGTGGGCATGCTGAACGCCGCGGGCGTCTCCTACGACGGTCCGCTCGAGCACTACAGCACCTTCCCCGGCACCACTCATTCGATCGAGCTGCGTCTCACGCAGGGCTTCTCGCCGTTGGGCAACTTCGCGCCCACCCTGCTGGCCTGCGATGTGACGGCCATCGTGGACTGGCACAACCTCGACACCGGCCAGACCGGATCGGTCAGCCGGTTCGTGCCCGCGGGCAACACCTCCATGTACCCGGTGTACGTGCACGTGCCCACCGGTCCGGGCCGGGTCTCGCTCACCGTGCGGACCGACCGTCCGAGCGTGCCATCGACCACCGAGGTGTTCGTCCCCTGATCCCGCGGCGCGCGGGCCGAGCGGCGCGTCCGGGAGTGTGAAAAGGGCCCCCCCCCCCCCCCCGCAGGGGCCTTATCCGGCGCCGGACCCCCAA
>NZ_JARWRU010001036.1 GCF_029867845.1 Nocardia farcinica
CGCCCCCCCCCCGCCGGGGGGGGGGGCGGGGGGGGGGCGGCCCCCCCCCCCCCCCCCCCCCCGCGGCTCAGAGCTGACCGCTGTCGGTGACGGTCACCGGCAGCAGGGTGGTGCCGTCCTCGGTGCCCACCTGCTCGACGGTGCGGACCACCTCCAGCCCCTCGATCACCGAGCCGAAGACGACGTGCTTGCCGTCCAGCCAGGGGGTGGCGTCGAAGGTGATGAAGAACTGCGAGCCGTTGGTGTCGGGTCCGCGATTGGCCATGCTGAGCAGGCCGGCGCGGTCGTGGGGCAGCTCGAAGCTCTCGTCGGGGAAGGTCGGTCCGTAGATGCTGGTGCCACCGGTGCCGTCGCCGTTGGTGAAGTCGCCGCCCTGGGCCATGAAACCCGGGATCACCCGGTGCAGGGCCGAACCCCGGTAGCCGAAGCCCTGCTCGCCGGTGGCCAGCGCCCGGAAGTTCTCGGCGGTGCGCGGTGCCACGTCGGTGCGCAACTCGATCACCACCCGGCCTGCCGGGACATTCCCGACGGCGAGGTCGAGGTAGACCCGGGGCAGGGGGTCGGCGTGCGCGGACGGCGCGGTCAGCGGAGCCGGGACGAAGAGGGTGAACAACGCCAGCGCGAGGACCGCCGCGGCACGTGTGAGCTTCATCATGCGCATGTGTCTACCTCATGAGCTGTGCGGTTGCTCACCGGGTCGGCGCCGGTGCGGGCGCGGACGGGCGCCCAGGGACACGGGGCCGGTGTGCGGTGGTGCGGTGTTCGATGAACCGCATGGAGGTTCAATGGGGTGCATGGAGCAGATACCCGAGGACTGGCAGCGCGGTCTGGTGATCGTCGCTCATCCCGACGACATCGAATACGGGGCGGCCGCCGCTGTCGCGCGCTGGACCACGCAGGGCAAGGACATCCGCTACGTCCTGGTGACCAGTGGCGAGGCGGGCATCGCCGGTCTGCCGCCCGCCGAATCCGGCCCGCTGCGCGAGCGCGAGCAGTTGGCCTCCGCGGCGCTGGTCGGCGTGAACGAGGTGGAATTCCTCGGCTACCCGGACGGGCGCGTCGAGGCCGATCTGCGCCTGCGCCGGGATCTGGCCGCCGCCATCCGCAGGCACCGCCCGGAGATGGTGGTGCTGTTGAACTTCGACGACACCTGGGCGACGGGCCGGCTCAACAGCGCCGACCACCGGGCGGTCGGTCGTTGTGGCCTGGACGCGGTGGCCGACGCGGCCAACGAATGGATCTTCCCCGAACTCGCCGATCTCGAACCGTGGCAGGCGCGTTGGGCCGCGGTCACCGGCCCCGGCCCCACCCACGCGGTCGATGTCACCGACACCGTGGAGCGGGCGGTGCTCTCGCTCGCGGCGCACCGGCGGTATCTGGAGGCGCTGAGCCCGGAGCCGGTGGAACAGCAGGCTCGCGCCGTCGTCGACATGGCCACCGCCCCGATCGAGGGCTTCCCCGCCGATCGGGCCGTGGGGGTGCGCTTGTTCACCTTCGTCTGAGCCCGTCCGGCCCGCCTCAGGGGTGTGCCCGGTGCCCGCCCCTGCGGTGTGGCAGTCTGAGGCGATGCGTGTTGCGGTCGTCGCCGGCCCGGATCCCGGCCATGCGTTCCCTGCGCTCGCGCTGTGCGAGCGGTTCCTCGCCGCGGGAGACGAGCCGGTGTTGTTCACCGGCCCACGCTGGTTCGACGCGGCCAGGAACGCGGGCATTCCGGTGCGCAGGCTGAAAGGGCTGGCGCCGAGGGCGATCGACGACGACACCGACGCCGGACAGCGCATCCACGAACGCGCCGCGCACATCTCGACCGAGATCCTGCCCGACCTCGGCGCCATGCTGCCCGAACTGGTCGTCTCCGACGTGCTCACCGCGGGCGGCGGCATGGCCGCCGCACCGCGCGGGGTGCCGGGGGGGGGGCTGTCCCCGCCTCCGCGGTACCGGCCCGCGCAGGGGCTGCCG
>NZ_JARWRU010001037.1 GCF_029867845.1 Nocardia farcinica
CACAGGGGGGTGGCCCAAATGCCGGCGGTCGCCCTGCGCGCCCTGGCGGCCGTCCGCGCCGCCGAGGCCGTGCGCGAGTCCGCCGAGGCGCTGGCCCTCGCCGAGAAACGCACCCGCGGCGCCGCCGAGGAGGCGGGCATCACCTGGGCCGCCCCCGAGTCCGCCCGCGGCGATGCGCTGACCACCGCGGTCCGCGCCGCCGCCGAACAACGCGACGCCGACCTGCGCGCCACCAGGGCCGCCCGCACCCGACTCGATGCCGCCCGCGCCGAACGCGACCGCGCCGAACGCCAGGCCCAGCGCACCCGCGACACCCGCGACACCGCCACCGCCACCCTCGCGAGCGCCGAGGCCGAGGTGGAGCTGGCCCGCAACCGGCACGCCGCCGCCCTGCGCGACTGGCAGGCCGTCCACCACGACCGTTACGCCGAGCTGGGTCCCGGCCTGGTCGACGCCCTGCTCGCCGCCGCCACCGACCAGGACGGCCCCTCCCCCGCCGAGTTGCTCGCCGAACGCACCGCACCGCTGTCGGAGGAACTGCGGGAGCGCCGCCTGGCGGCCCGGACCCGCGCCTCGGCCGCCGAGGCCCGGCTCGCCTGCCTCGTCGCCGAATCCGACCGGCTCCGTGCCGAACTCGACGACTCGCCCATCGCCGACGCCGCGTCGTCGGGGGAAAGCGGCGCACCGCTGTGGCGTGCGGTCCGGTTCGCCGAACACGTCGAGGAGGCCACCGCCGCCGGGATCGACGCCGCCCTGGCGGCCGCGGGCCTTCTGGACGCCCGGGTGGGCGCGCTGCCCGCCGCGCCCGAGCACGCTCCCCGGCGCCCGGCCGGACACACCACACCCGCGGAGGTGGAGCTGCGTCCGCTCCCGCCGGAGCACCGCCCGGCCGGACGCACCCTCGCGGATGTTCTGCGCGTCGAGGCCGATTGCGCCGACCTCGGCGTCGATCGCGCCGTGGTCGCCGATCTGCTGGCCTCCATCGCGCTGGACGACATCACGCTTGACGACGCGGACGCGCGGACGCCCGACCCGGGCTCCGATCGGCGTGCCCTGACCGTCGGCGTGAGTGGCGATTTCCGGCACGGCGTCCGCCTGGGCGGCGCCCGCAAGGAGCGGGCCGAGTTCATCGGCGCGGCGGCGCGGGCCCGGCGCAGGCGGGCGCGCCTGGCCGAACTCGACGCCGAGACGACGGC
>NZ_JARWRU010001038.1 GCF_029867845.1 Nocardia farcinica
CCCCCGGGGGGGCGCAACCCCCCCCCCCCCCCGCGGTGGCCCCGCGCACCCCCCCTCCCCCGGGGCTATCTCCGGGCCGCCGGGGGGCCCCCTCCCTCGCCGCCCGGCCCGCGGCCGGTCGCCATACACTTACCGGCCGTGGGTACACATCGCAGCGAGAATCGGTCACGTGGGATCAGCAAAGGGCCGGTGCTCGCCGCGGTGGCTCTGCTGCTGTTCGTCGGGGCGGTCTTCGCATGGTTCCAGTTCAGGGACCGGGCCGCCGACCGCGACAGCGCCGCGGCGGCCGAGTGCGTGGAGGGCGAGGCGGTCGTCGCCGTGACCGTCGATCCCGGCATCGAGGCGCCGGTGCGCGCGGTCGCAGAGAAGTACAACGCGACCGAACCGGTGGTGCGCGACCACTGCGTGCGGGTCTCGGTCACCGCCGCCCCGTCGGCGGCGATGGCGGAGGCCTTCCGCGCGGGCGGCGCCTGGGACGCGGCGGCGCTCGGCCCGCAGCCGGCGCTGTGGATCCCGGACTCCTCCCGGTCGGTGGAGTACATGCGGGTGCCCGGCCTGGTGGCGGGCGAGCCCTCCCCCATCGCCGCCACCCCGATCGCACTCGGCGTGCCGGAGCAACTGCACGCGGCGCTGACCGAGGCGCAGGTGGCGTGGGCAGACCTGGCCCGCTTCCAACAGGGTTCGCTCGACGAACTCGGCCTGTCCGGCTGGGGCGGGCTTGGGCTGGCGCTGCCCAGCTCGGACGCGAGCCTGGCGGTCGCGGTGTCCGTGGCGGCGGCGATCTCCGGCGAAGAACCGTTGACCGAGTCCGGCGCGGCCTCCGGTCAGGCCGTCGCCGCCGTGTCCGGGCTGGCGGTCGGCGCTCCGGCGTCCACGGACACCGCCTCGGCGCTGGCCGCGGTGGGCGGCGCGGGCTCGGACATGCACGCCGTGGCCGCCACCGAACAGCAGATCGCCACCCAGCCCGGCCTGCTGCCCTACCGCCCGGTGGGCACCGGCGTGTTCGCCGACCATCCGGCCGCGCTGATGTCCGGCCCGTGGGTCGACCAGACCGCGAATCTGGCGGCGGGCCTGTTCGTCGACTACCTGCGTCACCCGCAACAGGCGACGTTCTTCAGCTCGGCGGGCTTCACCGCGACCCCCGCCCCCACCGGTGCGGGCGCGAACCGTGCCGCCCTGGAGAAGGTCCGCGCCACCATGGACAACCCGGTGCTCGGCGTGCACGCGACAGTGCTGCTGGACGTCTCGTCCTCCATGGCCACCGCCGAAGGCGCCCTCACCCGCCTGAACAACTCCCTCGGCGCGCTGCGCTCCACCCTGACCGTGATGCCGCCGGACTTCGGTCTCGGCGTGTGGACCTTCGGCAAGAATCTCGACGGCAGCTCCCCCTACGAGGTTCAGGCCGAGACCGCCACCCTCACCGACAGCCAGCGCGCCACCGTCGACCAGGCCCTCGGCGCGGTCGAGGCCACGTCCACCGCCGCCGACCAGGCCTACCCCGCGCTGCTGGCCGCCTATCGCGCGGCGGCACAGAACTACGAATCCGGGCGAACGAATTCGATTCTGCTCATCACCGACGGCCCCGAGGACGACTCCTCGCTCACCGGCGCGGATCTGCTCGCAGCGCTGGCGAAGGCGGCCGATCCCGAGCGTCCGGTCCGCATCGACGTGATCGTCATCGGCGGCGACGGATCGCAGACCCTCGAGTCGGCCGCCACCAACACCGGCGGCACCTACACCCGGGTCGCCACCTCGAACGACCTCAGCTTCGGCACCGCCGTCGTGCGGGCGCTCACCACCACCTAGAAAGGCCGACCGGAAAGGCCGAGCAGAAAGGCCGAGCAGAAAGGACGAGCAAAAAGGACGACGCCTCGGGACGGGAGTGGCATCCCGAGGCGTCGGTCGCGGAGACGGCGGTGGCCACCGCCCGATAGCGCTGG
>NZ_JARWRU010001039.1 GCF_029867845.1 Nocardia farcinica
GTGCCCAGTTCACCGCGCAGGAAGCCGATCACCGAGTCCGGGATGTCGTAGCGGGCCGGGTCGGCGGCGAAGTCGTGGGCGCGCCCCCCCGGGGCGCCCCACCCCCCCGCCCCGCCCCCCCCCCCCCCGGCCCGGACGAGACCGGGTCGCGGCCGTCCGGGCCGAGTTGTACACATGTGGACGAACACTCGCGCGCCGGTCATTCGCGCACGTAGTAGCGCAGCGTGGCGTAGGCGGCGATGCCGGCGGCGACGATGCCGATGGGGGCGATGGTCAGCGCCACCACCGCGATGTCGTCGCCGGTGATGCGCGGGAAGACGTTGCTGTCGAACAGTGGGCCGAGCGCCCGGTCGATGACCAGCGGACGGGCGATCAGCAGCCCGGCCACGGCAAGCAGCGAGCCCGCCACGGCGGCCACCACCGCCTCCATCAGGAACGGCAGCTGGGTGTACCAGCGGGTGGCGCCGACCAGGCGCATGATGCCGACCTCGGTGCGCCGGGTGAACGCCGCGATCTGCATCATGTTGGCGATGAGCAGCAGCGCGGCCAACGCCATCACCACCGCGAGACCGAAGGCGGCGTTGCGCAGACCGTCGAACAGGCGGAGCAGCCGGTCGACGAACTCGCTGTCGTTGGCGACGGTGCGCACGCCCTCGCGGTCGGCGAAGCTCTGGTAGATGTGCTCGTACTGGCTGCCGTCGGTCATCTTCACCCGCAACGAGGCCGGCAGCGGCGTCTCGGAGATGTACTGCACCATCTCCGGCTGGTCCTCGAAGAGTTTCTTGGCCTCCTCCAGCGCGGCGGCGCGGTTGAGGAACTGCACGCTCTCCACGCCGGAGGTGGTCTTCATGTCGGCCAGCAGCGAGCTGCACGGCTCGGCCGCGCAGTCCGGGTCGTTGTCGGAGATGTTCTCGTCGAGGTAGAAGCGCACCTCGAGGCGGCCGGTGAAATAGGCCTCGGTCTTGTCGGCCATCCGCACCGACAGCAGTCCGCCGCCGAGCATGGCCAGCGACACCGCGGTGGTCAGGATCATCGCGATGGTCATGGTCAGGTTGCGGCGCAGACCCGTGCCGACCTCGTTCAGCAGGAAGCTCGCGCGCATCAGTCCTGTGCCCCTGTCGCCTGTCCCCCGATGGTCTCGTACTCGCTCATCGACCCACCCCGTAGACGCCGGTCGCGTCGTCGCGGACCAGCCTGCCGCGATCGAGTTCGACCACGCGCTTGCGCATGGCGTCGACGATGTGGTTGTCGTGGGTGGCCATGAGCACCGTGGTGCCGGTGCGGTTGATCCGCTCGAGCAGCATCATGATGTCGCCGCTGGTGTCGGGGTCGAGGTTGCCGGTGGGCTCGTCGGCCAGCAGCACCAGCGGCCGGTTGACGAACGCGCGGGCGATGGCCACCCGCTGCTGCTCGCCGCCGGACAGCTCGCCGGGCAGCCGGTCGGCCTTCCCCGCGAGGTTGACCATCTCGAGCACCTCGGGGACGGTGCGCTCGATGAACTGGCGGCGCTTGCCGATCACCTCGAGCGCGAACGCCACGTTCTCCTGCACGGTCTTCTGCTGCAACAGCCGGAAGTCCTGGAAGACGCAGCCGATGCGCTGACGCAGCTTGGGCACCTTGCGGCCGGGCAGCTTGTCGACCCGGAAGTCGGAGACCCTGATCTCACCGGAGGTCGGCGCCTCCTCCTTGAGCAGCAGGCGCATGAACGTCGATTTCCCGGAACCGGACGGTCCGATGATGAAGACGAACTCGCCCTTGTCCACATCCACGGTGATGTTGTCCAGCGCGGGTCGCGTCGACGTCTTGTACGACTTGGTGACGTTCCGCATGGTGATCACGGGGAGCCAGTGTAGCCAGCGGGCCAGGCGCGCGCGCGGTCGGTGAGCGCTACTTCTCGGGCGCGGCCGGGGCGGGCTCGCTCTGGGTGACCGCCGCTGGCAGCAACCCGCTCAGCGGCAGCACCGCGGGCTGGGTCTGCTCGTCGGGCTTGACGAACAGGTAGAGCACGAACACGCCGATCCAGGCCAGGGTCAGCGCGGCGGTGGACTTGCGGGGTCTCGCCCCGGCGACGATCTCTCTCTTACGCAGTCTCACTCATACCCTCCCGGCGCAGCGCCGAGGCCACCCGCACCCGCAATTCCCGGCTGACCTCGAACTGTTTGCCGGGCAGCGTGCGGGCGACCATGCGGATGTTCATCTTGTCCATGGCGAGGTCCTCGACGCCCATCACGGTGGGCTGGTCGAGCAGCAGCGGCTCCAGCCGCGGATCGGCGTAGGCCTCGGCGCCGACCTCGTGCAGGATCTCGTTGACGCGGGTGAGATCCGCGCCTGCGGCGACCGGCACGTCGATCGCGGCGCGCGCCCAGTCCTTCGACAGATTGGTCACTTTCACGATCTGCCCGTTCGGCACGATGATGACCTCGCCGTCGGGGTTGCGCAGCGTGGTGATGCGCAGGGTGACGTCCTCGACGGTGCCCTCGGCCATCTCCGAGGAGCCCGCCACCGAGATGCGCACCACGTCGCCGAAGCCGTACTGGCGCTCGGTGATCAGGAAGAAGCCGGCCAGGATGTCCTGCACCACCCGCTGGGCGCCGAAGCCGAGCGCGGCGCCGAGCACGGCGGCGGGCGCGACCAGGCCGGTGACCTGGAAGCCGAGGCGCTGGAGCACCTCGATGCCGACGAGCACGTAGGCGATGGTCATGACCACCCAGGTCAGCACCTGGGCCAGCGCGTGGCGGTGCTTGGCGGCCTCGGTGCGCACCAGCGCGTCGCCGCCGCGGAAGCCCGCGTCGATCTGGCTGGTGATCCGGTCGCGCACGTAGCTGACGAACCGGCCGAACAGCATCGCGCCGAGGATCAGCAGCACGATCTCGAGTCCGCTGGAACGCAACCACGCGGTGGTGCTCTCGCCCAGCGCGAACGACGTCATCGAACCCATCGCCGAGCCGCTTCACCCTCCGTTACCAACACGGTGGACAGGCTACCCCCGCGCGGGCGACGCGGACGCGCGCGTCGCGATTCTCTCCCCGCCCCGGGACCGGAATCCCTGCCGGCGCAGATCAATTCGGCTGCGCCTCGCGCATACGCCAGCGGATACCGGACTCGATCAAGCCGTCGATGTCGCCGTCGAGGACCGCGCTGGGGTTGTTGACCTCGTAGTTGGTGCGCAGATCCTTGACCATCTGGTACGGGTGCAGCACGTAGGAGCGCATCTGGTTGCCCCAGGAGGCGCCCTCGTTGGTCTTGAGCGCGTCCATCTCGGCGCGCTCCTCCTGGCGCTTGCGCTCCAGCAGCTTGGCCTGCAGCACGCGCATGGCCGAGATCTTGTTCTGTAGCTGCGACTTCTCGTTCTGGCAGGTGACCACGATGCCGGTGGGGATGTGGGTCAGTCGCACCGCGGAGTCGGTGGTGTTGACCGACTGGCCGCCGGGGCCGGAGGAGCGGTAGACGTCGACGCGGACGTCGGTGTCGGGGATCTCGATGTGGTCGGTGGTCTCGACCACGGGCAGCACCTCGACCTCGGCGAAGGAGGTCTGGCGGCGGCCCTGGTTGTCGAAGGGGCTGATGCGCACCAGGCGGTGGGTGCCCATCTCCACCGAGAGGGTGCCGTAGGCATAGGGGGCCTTGACGGCGAAGGTGGCGCTCTTGATGCCCGCCTCCTCGGCGTAGGAGGTGTCGTAGATCTCCACCGGGTAGCCGTGCCGGTCGGCCCAGCGCACGTACATGCGCATCAGCTTCTCGGCCCAGTCGGCCGCGTCGACGCCGCCCGCGCCGGAACGGATGTTGACCAGCGCCTCGCGCTTGTCGTACTCACCCGACAGCAGGGTGCGGACCTCCATGGCCTCCACGTCGGCGCGCAGCGCGGCCCGCTCGGCGTCGGCGTCGGCGAGCGCGGACGCCCTGGCCTCGCCCTCTTCCTCCTCAGCCAGCTCGTAGAGCACCGGCAGGTCCGCCAGCCGGGAGCGCAGTTCCTCGACGCGGCGCAGTTCGCCCTGGGCATGCGAAAGCTCGCTGGTCACCTGCTGGGCGTGGTCCTGGTCGTTCCACAGCTCTGGATCGGCGGCCTGGTGTTCGAGCTCGTCGATGCGGCGGCGCAGTTCCTCGATGTCGAGGACCGACTCGACCGTCTTGAGAGTGGCGTCGAGTTCGGCGATGTCGGCGGAGACGTCAGGATGCACGGTCATCAAGGCTACCGGTCGGGCTGCGAGCAGCCGAAACCGCTCGCCACCCCGGCCCGGTGCGAGGTGATCCCCGGGGGCCGCGCGCTCACCCCGGGACCGCGCGCAGCCCGCCCGGGTGACGACCGGCGAGCCGGTCCAGCGCGGTCGCGCTCGCCGCGTCGGCGGGCAGGTGGACGACGAGGCGCTGCGCGTCGTCCGCGGAGAGATCGAGCGTCTCGTAGGCCAGCCGCAGGGAGCCGACCTCGGGATGTTCCATCCTGGTGACGCCGGAGGCGGCCGGCAGGCCTGGCACCGTGTTCACCCGCCGGGTGAACTCCGCACCGGCGACCACGGTCAGTTGCTCGGCCAGCCGGGCCACGTCTGGATTGCCGCGGAAGGGGCCTTCCTTGAGGGTCGCCACCCAGTGGTCGGCGACCTGCGGCCAGTCCGGGTAGAGCTCGCGCGCCCGCGGGTCGGCGAAGACGTACCAGGCGAGATGACCGCCGTTGTCCTCGTCGAACAGCCCGCTCGGCGCCATCAGGCTCCGGTACCCGTCGGTGCAGGCCAGCACCTCGCCGGTCCGGTCGAACAGGGCGGCCGGGGCGGGATCGAGGTGATCGAGCACCGCCCGCACGGCGGGCCGGACCGTGCGCCGCACCGGTGCCGAACCCATGCAGGCGAAGCCGGGGTCCGCGGCTTTGGTGAGGCGGTAGAGGTGGACGCGCTCGCTCGGGGTGAGCCGCAGGGTGTCGGCGAGTGCGGCGAGGACCTCCGGCGACGGCCTGCGGTCGCGGCCCTGCTCGAGCCGGGTCAGGTACTCCACGCTGATCCCGGACAGCAGCGCCAGCTCCGAACGTCGCAGTCCCGGTGCGCGCCTGCGGGTTCCGGCGGGCAGTCCGAGACTCGCCGGCGTGACCGCGTCGCGCCGGGAGCGCAGGAACAGGTCCAGCTCGTTGTCGCTCACCACTGCACGGTACCGCCGCGCGTGGCGCCGAGGGTGGCCCTCGCGCTACCACCATGACGGCGGTCTACTCACCGTCGGCCCGGACGCCCGAGGCTCGTGACCGGCGACCGGTGGATCCGGTCGCCCGATCACGAGATCCGTTGCAGACAGGGAGACAGAGATGAGACTCGCGGTGATCATCGGCAGTGTCCGCGAAGGACGCTTCGGCCCGACGGTGGCGCACTGGTTCGCCGAACTGGCGCGCGCGGACGGCCGTTTCGAGGTGGACGTGATCGACCTCGCCCGGACGGACCTGCCGCTCGCGCTGCCCGCGGTCCCGCCCGCGTTGGACCCGGACCCGGCTCGACCGGAGGGGATGCGGGAGCTGAGCGAACGCCTGGCGGCGGCCGACGCGTTCGTGATCGTGACACCGGACTACAACCGCAGCTACCCCGCGGCATTGAAGGCGGCGATCGACTGGCACTTCACGCAGTGGGACGCCAAAGCGGTCGGCTTCGTCGGCTACAGCGGCGCGACCGGCGGGCTGCCCGCCATCGAGCACCTGCGCGCGGTGTTCACCGAACTCAATGCCCACCCGGTGCGCGACTACGTGAGCTTCCCCCGGTACTACCTGCTCTTCGACGAGCAGGGCGAGTTGCGCGAGCCCGAGGCCCCGACCGCCGCGGCCGCGGGGATGCTGGACCAGTTGCACTGGTGGGCGAACGCCTTGGTCGCCGCGCGGGCCGCGTCGATCGCCTGAGCGCGAGTCGGGCGCCGGGACGGGGCGAGCGGGCCGATAGGCTGGGCGATCATGGCTGCGCACTCCTCCGATCTCGAACTCGCCCTCCGGCTGGCCGACGAGGCCGACGCCATCACAACGACGCGCTTCGGGGCGCTGGATCTGAAGGTGGACGCCAAGCCGGATCTGACCCCGGTCTCGGACGCGGACCTGGCGGTGGAGGAGTCGATCCGGCGGCTGCTCTCGCACGCGCGGCCCGGCGACGCGGTGCTCGGTGAGGAGTTCGGCGGCGACGCCGAGTTCACGGGCAGGCAGTGGGTGATCGACCCGATCGACGGCACCAAGAACTTCGTGCGCGGGGTGCCGGTGTGGGCGAGCCTGATCGCGCTGTTGCACGACGGCGTGCCGGTGGTCGGCGTGGTGAGCGCGCCCGCGCTGGCCAGGCGCTGGTGGGCGGCGAGCGGTTCGGGGGCGTGGACGAGTTTCCACCCCGGCGCGCCGAGGCCGATCGCGGTCTCGCGGGTGCGCGAGCTGTCCTCGGCGAGCCTGGCCTTCTCCAGCCTGTCCGGCTGGCGCGATCGCGGCCTGCGCGAGCAGTTCGTCGATCTCACCGACGAGGTGTGGCGGGTGCGCGGCTACGGCGACTTCTTCAACTACTGCCTGGTGGCCGAGGGCGCGGTCGACATCGCGACCGAACCCGAGGTCTCGCTGTGGGATCTGGCGGCGCTGGACATCCTGGTGCGTGAGGCGGGCGGACGATTCACCTCGCTGGCGGGCGAGGACGGCCCGCACGGCGGGGACGCGATCGCCACCAACGGATTGCTGCACGAGCAGACGCTGGCCAGGCTGCGTCCCGCCTGACGCATCCGCCGAGCGCGGCCGGACGCTGATCAGCCGGACGCTGCGACCGGCTTCCCGCCCACCTGGGCAGGGGCGAGCCACCCCCATCGACAGCTCGCCCCTGGCCTCGGCACCTCCCGGGAGCACCGCAGCCGCGGCATGCCGGCGCGACGCGGTGAGCGGGAGAGTCCGGTCTAGCCCGCCGAACCGGTGGGCAGCCCGGAACCGGAGGCGGAACCGGAGTCGCCGGACCCGGAGGACGAGCCGGAGTCGCCGGACCCGGAGGACGAGCCGGTCGGCGGGAACTGCCATTCGCCGGAGCCGAAGTCGCCGCCGATCCCGCCCTGGCCGGAGCCGAGATCGAAGATCGGCCCGCCGGAGCCGACGTCGACCTGCGGCCCGCCCGGGTCGAAGTCGGTTTCGATCGGCACGAGCGGCAGCCCGGGGGCGGCCTGCGCGGGGGTGCACACCAGACCGGCGGCGAGCGCGAGTCCGGCCACCGCGGCCATTCGTCTTCCCGCCGTCACCACAGCAGCTTTCATGGACAAGACCTCCGTTTCAGGGGGACGATGCGGTCACCGTAACGGAAGCGGCACAATTGTGAAGCGCGTTTGTTTCAGAAATCTCACATCGCCTCCCCGCGCGGTCGAGGCAGCCGACTCGACGCCGTTCTTACTCTGGAGTAAGGTAGTTACTACTCAGGAGTAAGAACGATCGACCCTGACCTCACCCCACCCCAGCAGAAAACAGGTGATGATGAGCACCCGAGACAGCGCGACGAAGCGACGTCCCGCGAACGGACGCAGTGACGACTCCGCCGTCGGCCTCAACCAGCCCAAGCGGGACTGGATGGGCGCGGCGATGCGAGTCATGACGACGATCACCGGCTCCGACATCGTCGAGAAGTACAACCTGCGCAAGCCGATCGAGCGCGTCACCTACGAGAGCACCAAGAGCGGCTTCCGCACGCTCGGCGCCGCCACCAGGGCGTTCAAGAAGGTCTCCGGCAACGGCGCGCCCAAGCGGCTGCCCGACAACGAGGCGAAGAACAAGGACTACTTCGACCTCACCCCCACCGAAGACCAGCAGATGATCGTCGAGACGGTGAAGGATTTCGCCGCCGAGATCATCCGCCCGGCCGCCGCCGAGGCCGACGCCGCCACCAAGGCCCCCGCCGACCTGGTCGCCCGCGCCGCCGAACTGGGCATCACCGTCATCAACGTGCCCGAGGAACTCGACGGCGTCGCCACCGAGCGCGGCGCGGTCACCAACTCGCTGGTGGCCGAGGCCCTCGCCTACGGCGACATGGGTCTGGCGCTGCCGATCCTGGCCCCGAGCGGTGTCGCGGTCGCGCTCTCCCAGTGGGGCACCGACGCCCAGCAGCGCACCTACCTGCCGTCCTTCGCCGGGGAGAACGTGCCGCAGGCCTCGGTGGTCATCGCCGAGCCGCGCCCGCTGTTCGATCCGTTCGCGCTGCAGACCAAGGCCACCCGCTCCCCCAGCGGCTACCGCCTCAACGGCGTGAAGAGCCTGGTCCCCGCGGCCGCCGACGCCGAGCTGTTCCTGATCGCCGCCGAGCTCGACGGCCGCCCGGCGCTGTTCATCGTGGAGTCCGACGCCAAGGGCCTGGTGGTGGAAGCCGACCCGAGCATGGGCCTGCGCGCCGCGGGCATCGGCAGGCTGATCCTGGAGGACGTCGCGGTCAACGCCGACGCGGTGCTCGGCGACGCCGACCCGATCGCGCGTGCCGAGGAGTACGCCGACGCGGTGCGGCTGGCCCGCCTCGGCTGGGCCTCGCTGGCCGTCGGCACCTCCCAGGCCGTGCTCGACTACGTGATCCCCTACGTCAACGAGCGCGAGGCCTTCGGCGAGCCGATCTCGCACCGGCAGGCCGTGGCCTTCATGGTCGCCGACATCGCCATCGAGCTCGACGGCCTGCGCCTGGTCACCCTGCGCGGCGCCGCCCGCGCCGAGCAGGGCCGTTCCTTCGGCCGCGAGGCCGCGCTGGCGCGCAAGCTGGCCACCGACAAGGGCATGAAGATCGGCCTGGACGGCGTGCAGCTGCTGGGCGGGCACGGCTTCACCAAGGAACACCCGGTCGAGCGCTGGTACCGCGACCTGCGGGCCATCGGCGTCGCCGAGGGCGTCGTCCTCATCTGACCGGCTCGATCAGCTCTTCCAGGAGACCATCCCCATGATCAACCTCGAACTCCCCAAGAAGCTGCGGGCCAGCGCCAACCAGGCGCACCAGGTGGCCGCGCAGATCTTCCGCCCCATCTCGCGCAAGTACGACCTGGCCGAGCACGAGTACCCCAAGGAACTCGACACCATGGCCGCCATGGTCGAGGGCCTGTCGGACTCGGGCACCCAGAAGATCAGCGGCGCCACCGGCGGCCGCTCCGACTCCGACGACAAGAGCGCCAACAACAACGGCGGCAACATGTCCGCCCTGCTCAACGCCCTGGAGACCTCCTGGGGCGATGTCGGCCTGATGCTGTCGATCCCCTACCAGGGCCTGGGCAACGCGGCCATCGCCGCGGTCGCCACCGACGAGCAGCTCCAGCGCTTCGGCAAGGTGTGGGCCGCCATGGCCATCACCGAGCCCAGCTTCGGCTCCGACTCGGCCGCCGTGAGCACCACCGCCGTCCGCGACGGTGACGAGTGGGTCCTCAACGGCGAGAAGATCTTCGTCACCGCGGGCGCGCGCGCCACCCACATCGTGGTGTGGGCCACGGTGGACAAGAGCAAGGGCCGCGCGGCGATCAAGTCGTTCGTCGTGCCGCGCGACGCCCCCGGCCTTTCGGTGGCCCGCCTCGAGCACAAGCTCGGCATCCGCGCCTCCGACACCGCCGTGCTGCTGCTGCAGGACTGCCGCATCCCGGCCGACAACATCCTCGGCAGCCCGGAAGTCAACGTGGAGAAGGGTTTCGCGGGGGTCATGCAGACCTTCGACAACACCCGTCCGCTGGTGGCCGCCATGGCCATCGGCGTGGCCCGCGCCGCGCTGGAGGAACTGCGCCGCCTGCTCGAGGGCGCGGGCGTGGAGATCTCCTACGACACCCCGGCGATGAACCAGCACGCCGCGGCCGCGGAGTTCCTGCGCATGGAGGCCGACTACGAGGCCGCCTACCTGCTCGCGCTGCGCGCGGCCTGGATGGCCGACAACAAGCAGCCGAACTCGCTGCAGGCGTCGATGTCCAAGGCCAAGGCCGGCCGCACCGGCACCGACGTGACCCTCAAGGCCGTCGAACTGGCGGGCACCCTCGGCTACTCGGAGAACCTGCTGCTCGAGAAGTGGGGCCGCGACTCGAAGATCCTCGACATCTTCGAGGGCACCCAGCAGATCCAGCAGCTCATCGTGGCTCGCCGGGTGCTGAACAAGACCAGCGCCGAGCTGAAGTAACACACGCGACGACGGGAAACCGGTGCGGGTCGATCCTGTGACCCGCACCGGTTTTCTTTCGGGCGGACCCGGTCCGCGCCGGGCTCGGCGCGGGCGCCGCGGGCGCCGATGCGGTTACCGAAGCCGAGTTACGCAATACACACCAGCACCCCCGCCGCGGGGGGGCGCCCCCCCC
>NZ_JARWRU010001040.1 GCF_029867845.1 Nocardia farcinica
GCGCTGGGTCCGGGTGTTCACTAACAGCCCCACCCGGTGGTCGTGGGCGCGTGCGCCGCGGCCGGCGACCGGGGTGCCGACCGCGACGTCGGCCTCGCCGCCGAGGCGGGCCAGCAGCGCGGCCAGCGCGGCGTGCACCACCATGAACAGCGACGCGCCCTGGGCGCGGGCCAGTTCGGCCAGCGCCGCGTGCACCTCGGCGGGCAGTTCGAAGCGCACCGACGCGCCCCTGGCCGCGGCGCCGGTGGCGCGCTGGCGGTCCGGGGTGAGCGCGGGCACGGGACGCAGGCCCTCCAGCCGCTCCCGCCAGAAGGCGAGCTGACGCGCGGCCGTGGACTCCGGGTCGTCCTCGGAGCCCATGCGTTCGCGCTGCCACAGCGCGTAGTCGGCGTACTGCACCCGCAGCGGCTCCCACACCGGCTCCTGCCCGGCCGCGCGGGCGGCGTAGGCGGTCACCAGGTCGCGGGCCAGCGGGGCGAGCGAGGCGCCGTCGGCGCAGATGTGGTGGGTCACCAGCACCAGCAGGTGCTTGTCCGGCACGCCGCCGTTGAGCAGCGCGATACGCACCGGCGCCCGTTCGGTGACGTCGAAGCCGGAGGTCATCAGCTCGATGACCCGGCCCATGATGTCGTGCGGGCGCTCCACCCGCAGGCCGCCGGGCAGCACCTGCTCGCGCGGCAGGATCTGCTGGTACGGCAGTTCGTCGGCGCCGGCCGGGTAGCGGGTGCGCAGCACCTCGTGCCGGTCGAGCACGTCGTCGACGGCGGCGCGCAGCGCGTCCACGTCCAGCGCGCCCGCGATCTGCAGCGCGAAGGGGATGTTGTAGGCGACCGAGGACGGGTCCATCCGGTTGAGCACCCACATGCGCTGCTGGGCCAGCGACAGCGGCACCGTCTCCGGGCGCGGACCGGCCACCAGCGCCCGCTTGCCGTCGGTGCCCGCCGCACCCGAGCCGGCCGCACCCGAGCCGGCCACGATGCGCTGGGCGAGCCCGGCGACGGTGGGGGCCTGGAACAGCGCGCGCACGTCCAGCGCGGCGTCGTGGGCCTCGTTGAGCCGCGCGACCACCCGGGTCGCCAGCAGCGAATCGCCGCCGAGGGCGAAGAAGTCGTCGTCCAGGCCGACCTGCTCACGGCCGAGCAGGTCGGCGTAGACCGCGGCCACGGACTGCTCGACCGGCGAGGCGGGCGCGCGGAAGGCGGCGGCCTCGAACTCCGGCTCGGGCAACGCCTTGCGGTCCAGCTTGCCCACCACGGTCAGCGGGAACTCGTCGAGCACCACGATCGCCGCCGGGCGCATGTAGTCGGGCAGGCGGGTGGCCAGCCCGGCGCGCACGGTCTCCACGTCCACGGCGGTGAACGAGCTCGCGGTCACGTAGGCGACCAGCACCTCGCCGCGCTCGGGCACCGAGCGCACCAGGGCGACCGCGTCGCGCACGCCCGGCTGGGCGCGCAGCGCCTCCTCGACCTCGCCCAGCTCGATGCGCAGGCCGCGCAGCTTGACCTGGAAGTCGCTGCGGCCCTGGTACGACAACTCACCGTCGCGGGTCCACGACACCACGTCGCCGGTGCGGTACATGCGCGAGCCGGGCGGGCCGAAGGGGTTGGCCACGAAGCGGTCGGCGGTCAGGTCGGGCCGGGAGTAGTAGCCGACGGCCAGCTGGTCGCCCGCCAGGTACAGCTCGCCGGTGAAACCGGGGGCGACCGGGTGCAGGCGCGCGTCGAGCACGTACACCTCGGTGTTCCACACCGGGCGGCCGATCGGCACCGACACCGTGTCGGCGTCGACGACCTCGTGGTAGGTCACGTCGACCGCGGCCTCGGTGGGGCCGTACAGGTTGTGCA
>NZ_JARWRU010001041.1 GCF_029867845.1 Nocardia farcinica
TTGCTGGCCCGGCGGGGCCCGCAGCCGGTACCGATCGCGCCGCCCACGCCGGACCCCCAGCAGCCGCCTCCAGCCGAGCCGGCGTCGGCATTCGAACCCCTGTTCACAGCACCTTACGAACCGATCACCGGACGCTTCCACACCGCCGACGGCGCCGCCTACACCGTCCACACCCTGGCCCCGTCCGGCGCCGCGAACCCGAAGGAGCCCGCATGGCACGCACTGTTTCTGAAGTAGAGGCCGACGACGGCCCGGACACCGCTGCGGCCGAAGTCCCTGGCGTCGTGGATGATTCGGCACAGCAAGCAGGCGTCGACGGCGCCGAAGCGCCCGGTCGACGGCCCGCGGTCCCGGCCGCACTCCTGGCGTGTCTGGTCGTCACCATCGTCGCCGCGATCGTCGGCGGTATCGCGGGAGTCCGGGTACATGCCGCCCAGCAGGACGCCGACCGGGACGCCGCCGTCATCGCCGCCACCCGGAAGGTGGTGGCCGACCTCGTCAGCCTTCGGCACGATACCGCAGCCGCCGATGTCCAGCGGATCGCCGAGGGCACGACCGGCACATTCCGGGACCAGTTCACCGGAACCGGCGCGACCTTCACCACCGTGTTGGAACAAGGAAAGGTCGAATCCACCGGTCACGCCGAGGAAGTCGCGCTGCTCGACGTCGACGACACGAAGGCCACCACCCTGGCCGCGGTGGTCTCGACAGTGAAGAACACGGAAGCTCCGGAAGGACAACCGCGGGTCTACCGCATGAAGGTGACGCTGGAATCGTCCTCCGGAACCTGGCTCGTCTCGAACGTGGAGTTCGTCTCATGACCTACCGCACCCTGCTCACCCTCCCGGAACGCCTCTGGCGGCGCTTCTCCGGAGCCGTGCACACCTGGACGCCCCAGCAGGTCCGCCTTCGGCTCCCGGCCGCGACACTGCTGGCCGCAGCCACCGCGGCCACTGCCGGATGGACCGTCGTCACCCTGACGAACGAGACAGCGGTCACGCAAGCGGGACAGGAAGCCCTCGAAACCGCACGCCGCACCATCCCCGCACTCCTGACATACGACCACACCACTGTCGAGGAACAACTCCCCGCGCACTACGACGCTCTGACCGGAAACTTCCGGGACGAGTTCCGCACGCTCGCCGAGGAACAGATCATCCCGACCGCGAAGGATCGGCACACCGTCACCACCGCGCAGATCGTGGAATCGGGCCTGGTTCTCGCGACACCAGAGCACGTCACCGTTCTGATGTTCGTCAACCAGACGACCACCAACTCCGAATCGCCGGACCCGCGACTCGACGGCAGCCGCATCCGGGTGCATTTGATCAACGAGCCCGCAGGATGGCAGATCTCGGGTATCGAGCCCATCTGACCTCCGCACCGACCGACCTTCACCGATGAGGACCACATCATGGGCATCGCAGTCTCGGTAACCAACCTCACCAAATCCTTCGGCAGTCAGACCATTTGGCGCGACCTGACGCTCGAGCTCCCCGCAGGCGAGGTCAGCGCCCTGCTCGGCCCCTCTGGCACGGGCAAGTCGGTCTTCCTCAAGTCACTGGTCGGTCTCATCCGACCCGAAGAGGGCTCCATCGTCATCGACGGAGTCGACATCACGCGGTGCTCGCACCAGGAGCTCTACGACATCCGACAGCTGTTCGGCGTGTTGTTCCAAGACGGCGCCCTGTTCGGATCCATGGATCTCTTCGACAACGTCGCCTTCCCGCTGCGAGAGCACACCCGCAAGACGGAGTCCGAGATCCGGCGGATCGTGCTGGAAAAGCTCGAGATGACCGGTCTCACTGGAGCCGAGGCCAAGCTCCCCGGGGAGATCTCCGGCGGTATGCGAAAGCGCGCGGGCCTGGCCCGCGCACTGGTTCTCGATCCACAGATCATTCTGGTCGACGAGCCGGACTCCGGACTCGATCCGGTCCGGACCAGCTACATCAGTCAGCTCTTCCTCGACATCAATGCCCAGATCGATGCCACGTTCCTGATCGTGTCGCACAACATCAACCTGGCGCGGACCGTGCCAGACAACATCGGCATGCTCTTCCGCGGCCGGCTGGTGATGTTCGGGCCCAGGGAACTGCTGCTGACCAGCGATGAACCGGTCGTCCAGCAGTTCCTCAACGGCCGTATGCTCGGCCCTATCGGGATGTCGGAAGAGAAGGACGACGCCCGGATGGCATACGAGCAGGCGCTCGCCGATGCCGGTCATCACGTCGGCGGTGTCGAGACGATCACCGGCATCGTGCCGCAGATGACGGCCACCCCCGGCATGCCGGAACGAAAAGCCGTGCTCCGACGCAAGGACCGGCTCCGAAGCATGCTCGACACACTACCGCCCCACGCCCTGCCGAAAGATCTCGAGGATCTCATCGACCGTCCGGTCGCGTAGTTCACCGCCCACGCACCCGGTGCATGCTTCGGCAGCGGTCGTACTCGAAACTCGCCGATCTCTCGCGGCGTAACCAACCTATGCCGCAGGCCTCGAGAGTAATGGACCGCCCAGATACAGATATCGGACCCCATGGCCGGGCAGGGCAGGGCACCGGGCTGTTGATCGAAGGCCCGAGAAACGCTACTGTTATGCAAATGGTCAGTCCTAATGACCATAATCCGACAGGTTGCTCAGCGCAGGAAGGACCGAATTCCCATGGCCGAATTCACCGACATCACCTACGAGGTCGACAACGGACTGGCTTGGATCACCATCAATCGGCCGGAGCGGTACAACGCGTTCCGGGCGCAGACCGTCGACGAGCTGGTGCTCGCCTTCAAGCGGGCGTGGGCAAGTAGTGAGGTCGGCGTGGTCGCGTTGACCGGCGCGGGCGACAAGGCCTTCTGCGCCGGTGGCGACCAGAAGCAGCGCATGGAGACCGGTGACTACGGCCCGTCCGCCAGCGGCCTGTTCGAGGTCGAAGCCCTGCATCGGGTCATCCGGGACACCCCCAAGCCGGTGATCGCCGCGGTCAACGGCCTGGCCATCGGCGGCGGCCACGTGCTGCATGTGCTGTGCGACCTGACTATCGCCGCCGATACCGCGCAGTTCGGTCAGAACGGCCCGCGCGTCGGCTCGTTCGACGCCGGCCTCGGCTCCGGCTATCTCGCCCGCGTCGTCGGCGAGAAGCGCGCCCGCGAGATCTGGTTCATGCTTCGCCGCCTCTCGGCGCAGGAAGCACTGGAGTGGGGCCTGGTCAACAAGGTGGTGCCCGCCGCCGACCTGAAGGCGGAGGTCCGCGCCTGGGCCGATCAGATGCTCGATTTCTCCCCCACCGCGCTCAAGGTGCTCAAGCAGTCCATGAACACCGACACCGAGCACTTCGTCAGCATCGGCACCATGGCCTACTCGACGCTCGAGATCTTCGGCGAAACCCCCGAAGCGCGGGAAGGAATCACCGCCTTCAACGAGAAGCGTAAGCCCGACTTCTCGCCCTACCGGGGCAAGTAGGGTGCGGCACTCCTCGGAGCAGCGTGGGTTCGCGGCGGCGGTGGGCGTCTCGCTGCCCGAGGAGTACGGCGACAGCGGGGCCGATCACGTCGACGAGTGTCGCCTCCGGAAGGGGTTTGCTCTCCATCGCCGAGACCATCGGCCTGTGACCGGTTCACCGGCTTACCGCATCGAACAACGAGGTACACGATGATCCCCCACTCGACATTCTCCTCGGATCTGCTGTCCGGCAAGAGCATCCTGATCACCGGCGGTGGCACCGGCCTCGGCCGCGGGGTCGCCCGGCATCTGGTCGAGCACGGCGCGCAGGTGCACCTATGGGGCCGCCGCGCGGCAGTGCTGGCCGAAGCAGCGGAGGAAGCTTCGGGCGGACGTGCCGGAGCCGTGCACTATCACACCGTCGACGTGCGTGACTACGATAACGTCGACGAGACGATGGGCCGGATCTGGGCCGAGCACGGCCCGCTGACCGGCGTTCTCAACAACGCCGCGGCCAACTTCATCGCCCAGACCAAGGACCTGAGCCCGCGCGCCTTCTCCGCGATCACCGACACCGTGATGAACGGTTCGTTCCACACCACTCACGCCGCAGGCAAGCGCTGGATCGCCGAGGGCCTGCGCGGCAGTGTGCTGTCCACCCTCACGACCTGGGTGTGGACCGGTTCAGCCTTCGTCGTACCTTCGGCGATGGCCAAAGCGGCCGTGCACTCGATGACCATGTCACTGGCTGTCGAGTGGGCCAAGTACGGAATCCGTGTCAACGCCGTCGCCCCGGGGCCGATACCCACCGACTACGCCTGGGAGATGCTCAATCCCACCGACAAGAGTTCGGTGGGCGCCACCCAAGCCGACCAGATCCCGGCCGGGCGCACCGGAACCATCGAGGAACTGGCCAATCTCACCATGTTCCTGCTCTCGGACGCGTGCGATTATCTGACCGGCCAGACCATCGCCATGGACGGCGGCCAGATGCTGGCCGGACCGGGCACGTTCGCCGGACTCAACTCGCTCACCGATGCCGACTGGCAGCAGATCAAGGAAACCAGCAAGGCGGCATCCGAGGCCAGCAAGGCCCAGCGGACGGTGTGAACACGCGACCACGAAGAAGGGGGGCCGACGATTAGGTCGGGTGGGGCCCCGTTTGTGTGGCGAATTTAGGGCCCCGCAAGGTGGGTTAAGGTGGTGTTTGTGGGCGGGAGCGCG
>NZ_JARWRU010001042.1 GCF_029867845.1 Nocardia farcinica
GCGCGCGGCCCCGCCTGCGCACCGGCATCCGGCGGCTGCGCGTCGGCCGCGGCCGGACCGGCGTCCTTCCCCTTGTTCTGCATCATGGCGGCCAGCGCCTCGGCCCCGCGCCGTCGCGGCTGCTCACCGGCACGCGAGGCGGTCACGGCGGCGGCCGCGGATTCGGCGGCGGCGGGATCGGCCGGTGCGACGGCGGGCAGGGGCGTCCCGCTCGCCAGGCTGTGTTCCAGTTGTGCCAGCCGTTCCAGCCGTTCCAGCCGTTGCAAAGTGGCGGCCTCGCTGTCGGAGGCGGCGGGCAGCAGCATGCGTGCGCACACCACCTCGAGCAGCAGGCGGGGGGCGGTGGCGCCGCGCATCTCGCCCAGCCCCGCGTGCAGCAGTTCGGCGAAGCGGGTCAGGCCCGCGGGGCCGATGCCGTCGGCCTGGGCGCGCATACGCTCGAGCATGTCGCCGGGACCTGAGACCAGGCCGCGCTCGACGGCGTCGGGCACCGCCTGCAACAGGATCAGGTCGCGGAAGCGTTCGAGCAGGTCGACGGCGAAGCGGCGGGGGTCGTGCCCGGCCTCCACCACCCGGTCGACGGTGCCGAACAGCGCGGCGCCGTCACCGGCGGCCAGCGCGTGCACCGCGTCGTCGATCAACGCCACATCGGTGACACCGAGCAGCGCCACCGCACGACGGTAGGTCACGCCCTCCTCGCCCGCGCCGGCGAGCAACTGGTCCAGCACGCTGAGGCTGTCGCGCGGCGAGCCGCCGCCCGCGCGGATGACCAGCGGATACACCGCCTCCTCGACGGCCACGTGCTCCTGCTCGCAGATACGCCCGAGCAGCCCGCGCATGGTGGCGGGCGGCAACAGCCGGAACGGGTAGTGGTGGGTGCGCGAACGGATCGTCGGCAGCACCTTGTCCGGCTCGGTGGTGGCGAAGATGAAGATCAGGTGGGCCGGCGGCTCCTCGACGATCTTGAGCAGCGCGTTGAAACCGGCGGTGGTGACCATGTGCGCCTCGTCGACGATGAACACCCGGTAGCGCGAGGTGGCGGGCGCGTAGAAGGCGCGGTCACGCAGTTCGCGGGTGTCGTCGACGCCGCCGTGGCTCGCCGCGTCGAGTTCGATGACGTCGAGATTGCCCGGCCCGCCGGGGGCCAGCGCCACACACGACTCGCAGGTGCCGCACGGGGTGGCCGTCGGCCCCTGCTCGCAGTTGAGCGAGCGGGCCAGGATGCGGGCCGAGGACGTCTTACCGCATCCGCGCGGCCCCGAGAACAGGTACGCGTGATTGATCCGGCCGGTGTTCAGCGCGGTGCTCAGCGGTTCGGTGACGTGCTCCTGCCCCACCACTTCCGCGAAGGTCGCCGGTCGGTACTTCCGGTACAGAGCCACGACCCGAGACTACTGCCGTGCCCCGACGAAGCGGCCGGGAGCCGGGGGTTCGCCGGGCTCGGCTCAGCCGACCGCCTCGGTGGGGGCCGCGAAGGTGTTGCACTGGGCGGTCCGGTTCTGCTCGACGCCGATCTCGAACCACCGGCCGCTGTTCTCCGGGCTGCCGTGGTCGGGCGAGTCGGTGGGGGCGTCGCCGCGGCCGTTGGCGTCACGGATGGCCAGATCGATCTGCGCGCCGGTCAGCGCACCGCCGTCCCGCGATGAGCCCAGGTACATGCCGTCGAAGCACTGCGCCTGCAATTCGATCCGGCGCGAGAGCTCCAGTCCCCGGTCGGTGCGCACGCCCGCCTCCAGCCGTTCCCGGTTGGCCTTGGTGAGGATGCCGGACACCGCCTGCACGTGGTGGCCGTACTCGTGGGCGAAGACCGACAGGTAGACCACCCAGTTGTCGCCGAACAGCTCGGTCTGCAACTGGCTGATCGGCATGTAGATGGTCTTGTTCGCCGGGCAGTAGAAGGCCGCGAAGTTGGTGGTGGTGCCGGTGCACGGCGTGGTGATGCCCGAGGTGTCGGCACTGACCTCGACCGAGGGCGGGGTGAACGTCAGGTCGGCCGCTGCCAGCACCGGCTGCCAGGCGTCCTCCAGGCAGTCCGCCGCACTGGCGAAGAACGCGCGCGCCGCCGTGACCTGCGTGCTCCACGGCGCGTAGTCGCAGTCCGCGGGCAACAGCGTCAGGGCCGAGTCGGTGAGCAGCGGGTTGCTCGCCGATTCCGAGGCGGCCGGGGAATCCGGGGCGTAGGTGAAGCTCGGGGCGGGACCGGTGGCCCGGTGGTCGATGAGGTCGCCGCGGATCGCCGAGCGCACCAGCCCGCCGACGATCACCACCGCGATCACCAGCAGCGCCGCCATCCACCGGCTGCCGCCACCGCGGCGCGTCGGCTGCTGCGGGCCGCGACCGGGCGGGCCGTAGGGCGCGGGCGGCGGCATCGGCGGACGGTAGGCCCGCTGCGGCCCCTGGCCGGGCGGATAGACGGGGCGCTGCGGCGCGGAGTAGGCGCCCGGCTGCGAATAGGCCTGCGGCGCGGCATATCCCGGCTGCCGGCCGTGACCGGGAGCCGGAGCGTGGCCGGGCCGCTGCCCGTACCCCGGCTGCTGCCCGTACCCCTGCGGGGCGTAGCCGGGCTGCCCGCCGGGCACGGGCGGCGGTGTGTAACCGGGGTATCCGCCGCCGGGCCCGCCGGGATACGGCTGCCGATTGCCCGGCTGCTGACCGTAACCGGGATATCCGCCCTGACCGTGGGCAGGCGGGACCGGGCGGCCACCGGATGCGTCGTGTCCGTAGCCGTTCGGTGGTTGGGTCACTCCCCCTGCCCCTCCCTACTCGTATCGCCGCCGGCCGTCACGCGGGACAGCCGCTGACTGAAAAGCGTAGCGCGCAGGGCTTGTGGTGCAGGTCCGGGTCAGCTCACACCGGAGAACAGCCGCCGGACGAGGACGGCGAGCTGACTAGAGTAGGCGACCATGTTGAGTTTTCGGGGGGCCGCTGCGGGCGCGCTGATTTCGGCTGCCGCGGGTTTGTCGGTCGTCGCGCCACTCGCCCACGCCCAACCGGGGCCGGAGCAGCCCGACGGCATCGTCATCGTCGCCGACCTGGTGCTCGATCGCGAGGGCGTGCTGCGCGTCGAGGAGAAGGTGACCGTCCCGGAGG
>NZ_JARWRU010001043.1 GCF_029867845.1 Nocardia farcinica
CCTCGGGGGCCCTTACCAGTTATAACTCGGTCCCCCGGCCGCGTTTGCCGCCCGCCCCCCCCCCCCCCCCCTACCCCGCCGGGGGGGGGTCTGGCCCAAACCCCCCCCCCGCTTTTCGCGTTTCCGGGCGGGGTTCGACCACGCTGTTCGATTGATCCCGCCGTCCTGTAACCCGGGGTGCGAGCGACGACACGTTCGTAGACCTGCCTCGAAGGAGGATGATTCGACCATGTCGAAATTCATCGACCGTGTCGTGCTGCACGTGCGCGCAGGCAAGGGCGGTCACGGCTGTGCCTCGGTGCACCGTGAGAAGTTCAAGCCGCTCGGCGGCCCGGACGGCGGCAACGGCGGCAACGGCGGCGACGTCGTGTTCGAGGTCGACCCCAATGTGCACACCCTGCTCGACTTCCACTTCCACCCGCACGCCAAGGCGGGCAACGGCAAGCCCGGCGAGGGCGGCAACCGCGACGGCAAGTCCGGCGCCGACCTGGTGCTCAAGGTGCCCGACGGCACGGTCGTGTTGGACAAGGACGGCGAGGTGCTGATCGACCTGGTCGGCGCGGGCAATCGATTCGTCGCCGCGCGCGGCGGCCGCGGCGGGCTCGGCAACGCGGCGCTGGCCTCCAAGGCGCGCAAGGCCCCCGGTTTCGCGCTGCTCGGCGAGGAGGGCGAGGAGCACGATCTCGTCCTGGAACTGAAGTCCGTCGCCGATGTGGGCCTGGTCGGCTTCCCCTCGGCGGGCAAGTCCTCGCTGGTGTCGGTGCTCTCGGCGGCCAAGCCGAAGATCGCCGACTACCCGTTCACCACCCTCGTGCCCAATCTCGGTGTGGTGGCCAGTGGCGACACCACCTTCACCGTGGCCGACGTGCCGGGTCTGATCCCCGGCGCCAGCGAGGGCCGCGGCCTCGGCCTGGACTTCCTGCGCCACCTGGAACGCTGCGCGGTGCTCGCGCACGTCGTCGACTGCGCCACCCTCGAACCCGGCCGCGACCCGATCTCGGACGTGGACGCGCTCGAAGCCGAGCTGGCCGCCTACAAGCCCGCCCTGTCGGCCGACGCCGGTCTCGGCGATCTGGCCGACCGCCCGCGCGTGGTGATCCTCAACAAGACCGATGTGCCCGACGGCGCCGAACTGGCCGAGATGGTGACCCCGGAGTTCACCGAGCGCGGCTGGCCGGTCTTCCAGATCTCGGCGGTCTCGCGGGCCGGGCTGCGCCCGCTGACCTTCGCGCTGGCCGACATGGTCCGCAAGTACCGGGAGGAACATCCCAAGGCCGCGCCGAAGCGTCCGGTCATCCGCCCCATCGCGGTCGACGAGTCCGGCTTCAGCGTGCAACCCGACCCGGACGAGCCAGGCGGCTTCATCGTGCGCGGCACCCGCCCGGAGCGCTGGGTGCGCCAGACCGCCTTCGACAACGACGAGGCCGTCGGCTATCTCGCCGACCGGCTCGCCCGCCTCGGTGTCGAGGAGGAGCTGGTTCGCCTCGGCGCCCAGCCCGGCGCGCCGGTGACCATCGGTGACGTGTGCTTCGACTGGGAGCCGCAGATCAGCGCCGGTGTCGACGTGGTGCCCACCGGCCGGGGCACCGATGTCCGGCTCGAGCAGTCCGAGCGGATCAGCGCGGCCGAGCGCAAGCACGCCTCGCGGGTCCGTCGCGGTCTGGTGGACGCCGACGAGGAACATCAGTGACCGGACGCGTCTGCCCGTGCGGCGGTTCGGTGCGGGACGGAGAACAGTAGTCATGGCCCGGGGCCCCCCGCCCCCCCCCCCCCCCCCCGGCCCCCCCGGCGGGCGGGGGGGGGGGGGGGGGGGGGGGGAGGGGATTA
>NZ_JARWRU010001044.1 GCF_029867845.1 Nocardia farcinica
GCCGGTGGGGCCGCCCGGGGTCCGGGCGGGTCCCGCGGTTGCCAGGGCGCGCGCGGGACCGCGGGGGCGGCGGCTACTCCGAGGCGGCAGGGCGGGCGCGCAGGTGGGCGCGCTCGCCCTGCTTGCCGAACAGAATCAGGAATTCCACCGGATGCTCGTCGGCGGCGCCGAACCAGTGCGGCACCTTGGTGTCGAACTCGGCGGCCTCGCCGGGGACGAGCACCAGATCGTGCTCGCCGAGGATCATCCGCAGCCGCCCGTTGAGCACGTACAGCCATTCATAGCCCTCGTGGGTCTTCGGCTCGGGAACGCGCCGCTCGCTGCCAGCGGGGATGATCAGTTTGTAGGCCTGGATGCCGCCCGCGCGGCGGGTGAGCGGCAGCATCGTCATGCCGAAACGGGTGATGGGGCGCAGGTGGATGCGTGGATCGCCGGTCGGCGGCGCGCCGACCAGCTCGTCGAGGGTGACTCCGTGCGCCCTGGCCAGCGGGAGCAGCAATTCCAGTGTCGGCCTCCGGGTCCCGGATTCCAGCCGCGAGAGCGTGCTCACCGATATCCCGGTCTCGGCCGACAGGTCGTTCAATGTGGTCTCGCGTTGCTTGCGCAGGGCACGTAATCGCGGCCCCACCGCGTCCAGGGCCCGGTCCAGATCCTCGTCCACACCCGCCATTTTGCCACGTCGGCAAATAACATTGCCGATTCACCTCCGGCTGCCGCACTGTCGGGAGCCGAAGGAGGTGGTCGAGATGACCGACAACGGACAGCGACAGGCGGCGAGGGAACCCGGCATCCGGGACGTGGTGGTGATCGGCGGCGCGGCCGCGGGGCTGGCGGGGGCGCTCACGCTCGCGCGGGCCCGCCGCTCGGTGCTGGTGCTCGACGCGGGCGCACCGCGCAATCGATTCGCCGAGGGCGTGCACGCTCTGCTCGGATTCGACGGCATCGCCCCGGCGGAACTGCTGGAGCGCGGCCGCGCCGAGGTGCGGCGCTACGGCGGGCACATCCAGACCGGCGAAGTGGTGCGGGCGCGGCGCGTCGAGCCGGGCTTCGCGGTGGACACCGCCGACGGGAGGACCGTGCGGGCACGCCGCCTGCTGGTCACCACCGGTCTGGCGGACGAACTGCCCGCCATCCCCGGCGTCGCCGAACGATGGGGCCGCGACGTGCTGCACTGCCCCTACTGCCACGGCTGGGAGGTGCGCGATCAGCCCGTCGGCGTGCTGGCCACCGGGCCGCAGGCGATCCACCAGGCGCAGCTGTTCCGGCAGTGGAGCGAGGACGTGGTGCTGTTCACCCACACCGCCGCCCCGCCGGACGCGACGGCGGCCGGCGAACTCGCCGCGCGCGGCATCCGCGTGGTGCCTGGGGAGGTCGCGGGCCTGGTCGTCGAGGACGACCGCCTCACCGGGGTCCGGCTGGCCGGTGGCGCGCTCGTCGCCAGGACCGCCGTTGTGGTCGCCCCGCGGATGGTCGCCAGGGCCGGCTTCCTCGCCGAGCTGGGACTGGCCCCGGTGGAGCACCCCTCCGGCGCGGGCCCGCACATCCCGGCCGACCCCACCGGAGCGACGGCCGTTGCCGGGGTGTGGGTCGCGGGCAATGTGACCGTTCCGTCCGCCCAGGTCGGACCGGCCGCGGCGGCGGGCTCCGTCGCCGCGGCCAGGATCAACGCCGATCTCGTCGCCGAGG
>NZ_JARWRU010001045.1 GCF_029867845.1 Nocardia farcinica
GCCGTGAGCCCTGGGTGGGAGCACCGGGGCGCGGGTAGCCGCCCGCGGGCGGGGTGTAGCCGCCCGGCTGGGGCTGGGCGTACTGCGGCTGCGCCTGGTACCCGCCCTGGCTCTGGTAGCCGCCCTGGGGCTGGTAGGCGCCCTGTCCTTGGTAACCGCCCGGCGCGGCGCCCGCGGGCTGCGGGGTGGCCGCGTGACCGTTGGCCGGCACCGGCTCCAGGTGCTTGCCGACCCGCACCGGCTCGTTGTCGTCCGGCTGCTCCGGCGGCCACGGCTCGCCGCGCTCGGCGGCCAGCTCGCCCGGGGTCTTGATCGGCGGCTTGTCGGAGGGGACGCGCTCGCCGAAGTCGTTGAAGGCGGTGATCCGCGGACGCTTGGTGACGCTCGCGAGGATCTGCTCGAGATCCTTGCGGTGCAGCGTCTCGCGCTCGAGCAGCGCGCCGGCCAGATCATCGAGCACATCGCGGTACTCGTTGAGGATCGACCAGGCCTCGGTGTGCGCGGCCTCGATCAGGTTGCGCACCTCCTCGTCGATCTCGCGGGCGACCTCGTGCGAGTAGTCCGAGGCGACGCCCATCGAGCGGCCGAGGAACGGGTCGCCCTGTTCCTGGCCGTAGCGGACCGCGCCGAGACGCGCGCTCATGCCGTACTCGGTGACCATCGCGCGGGCGATCTTGGTGGCCTGGTCGATGTCGGAGGACGCGCCGGTGGTGGGCTCGTGGAAGACCAGCTCCTCGGCGGCGCGGCCGCCCATGGCCATGACCAGCCGGGCGATCATCTCCGAGCGGGTCATCAGCCCCTTGTCGTCCTCGGGCACGGTCATGGCGTGACCGCCGGTGCGCCCGCGCGCCAGGATGGTCACCTTGTAGACCGGCTCGATGTCGGGCATCGCCCAGGCCGCCAGGGTGTGACCGCCCTCGTGGTAGGCGGTGATCTTCTTCTCGTGCTCGCTGATGATGCGGCTCTTGCGGCGCGGGCCGCCGATGACGCGGTCGACCGACTCCTCGAGCGCCTCGCCGGTGATGACCGAGCCGTTCTCGCGCGCGGTGAGCAGCGCGGCCTCGTTGATGACGTTGGCCAGGTCGGCGCCGGACATGCCGACGGTGCGCTTGGCCAGGCCCTCCAGATCGGCCTCGGGGGAGATCGGCTTGCCCTGCGAGTGCACCCGCAGGATGGCCCGGCGGCCGGCCAGGTCGGGATTGCCGACCGGGATCTGCCGGTCGAAGCGGCCGGGGCGCAGCAGCGCGGGGTCGAGGATGTCGGGGCGGTTGGTGGCGGCGATCAGAATGATGCCGGTGCGGTCGCCGAAGCCGTCCATCTCGACGAGCAGCTGGTTGAGGGTCTGCTCGCGCTCGTCGTGACCGCCGCCGAGGCCCGCGCCGCGCTGACGGCCGACCGCGTCGATCTCGTCGACGAAGATGATGCAGGGGCTGTTCTGCTTGGCCTGCTCGAACAGATCGCGCACCCGGGAGGCGCCGACGCCGACGAACATCTCGACGAAGTCCGAACCGGAGATGGTGAAGAAGGGCACGCCCGCCTCGCCCGCGACCGCGCGCGCCAGCAGGGTCTTGCCGGTGCCGGGCGGGCCGTAGAGCAGCACGCCCTTGGGGATCTTCGCGCCGAGCGCCTGGTAGCGCACCGGGTTCTGCAGGAAGTCCTTGATCTCGTAGAGCTCCTCGACCGCCTCGTCGGCGCCTGCCACGTCGGCGAAGGTGGTCTTGGGCATGTCCTTGGACAACTGCTTGGCCTTGGACTTGCCGAAGCCCATCATGCCGCCGCGGCCGCCGCCCTGCATGCGGGCCATGACGAAGATGAACAGGCCGAGCAGGATCACCATCGGCAGCACGAACAGCAGGATCTGGGCCAGCCAGCTGTCCTGCTTGACCACCGTGTTGTACGGGGCCCCGGACTCCTGGACGGCGTCGAAGATCTTCGACGAGGTCTCGCTGCCGCCCGGATACTTGGCGATGATCTTGTCCGAGCCCTTGGTGGCGTCGTTGCCGTTCTTCAGATCGATCCGCAGCTGCTGCTCGCGGTCGTCGATCTGGACGCTCTCGACGTTGTCCTTGTCCTGCAGCTGACTCAGCGCCACCGAGGTGTCTACGCCCTGCCAGCCGCGCGTGTCGTCTCCGAAGTAGCTGAACGCATAGATCACCAGCAGGATGCCGGAGACTATGGCCAGGGTGCGAAACACTGTCTTGCGGTTCATAGAGCGTAGGCCGGGCGGCCAGTCCTTTCCGGTTTCTCCGGGTTCTGCCGAGTGATCGGGCACCGATATCAGGCACAGCGTGTGGCGTTGCGCACCCGGGTTCCGTCCGCTGGGGGAATCGGATGCGGACATGCCAGGTTACCGCGTACGGTCGACCCGTTACATCGCGCCGTTCGGCAATCGGTGCAGTTCGACAGGTAAACGTCCGAACGGCGGCCACGGTTCCCGATTCTCCGCTCCGGTTTGGCCCGAGTGGACCCGAGTACGTCATGTTCGGCCTATCGTGAGCGACGACACACAGACGGAGCGCAGGGGGTATGGACATAGTCGAGCTACGAACACCCACCGCGATCATGCGACACGGGCACGGCCGGGTCGTCGTACGCCGCCCGGGGGGGGTGGCGGACGCCTACGGCGAACGCGTCCTCGACGTCGCCGTGGAGGAACTGCTGAAGGCCCGGCTGAGCAGACGGGCCGACGACACCGTCGTCATCGAGATCTACCTACGTCATCCCGCCCCGGTCCTGACCGGAGTGCCCGCCGACCGCACGCCGCTGCCGGTCATCATCGCCGAGCACGACGTGCCCGCGGCCAGCCGCATCGTCGAGCGCATCAACGACCAGATCCTCGACGCCCAGCGCGTCGACATCGCCGCGCCCGCCCTGGAGCCGCCGCCGCAGGTGTGGGGCGAGGACGGGCCGACCAGGGGCGATGTCGACCGCGCGGTGTCGCGGATGACCCCGCGCCCCGGCGTGGCGGCGGGCGTGGCCGCGCTGCACCATCTCGTGCAGCCCGACGAGTACGTGCTGGAGACGGCGGTGGCCACCGCGCGCCCGGCCTCGGGTCCCGGACTGCTGGCCGCCACCACCGCCCGGGTGCTCTTCATCTCGCTCGACCCCGAGACCGCGTGGGCGCACGAGTTCCCGGTCGCCGCGGTGCTCTACGCGCACTCCACCGAGACGCCCGCCGGAGTGCCCGGCGAGATCGGCGCCGCGCGCGGGGAGACCGGCCTCGAGATCAACGACGGTCACCTGACGTTGCGCTTCACCGGCGCCGACCGCGCCGACATGGAGCGGGTCGCGCTGGCGGTCGGCTTCGCGGTGCGCCGGTTGGCCGTCGACGGTGCGGTCGGCCCGCCCGACCCCGGCGTGGCCCAGCTGTACGCGGAGTGGGAGCTGCTGGTCGAGCGGCATTCGCTCGGCATGGTCGACGACGTGCAGTTCCAGCGTTACGGGCGCGGCATCCTGCGCTCGCTGCCCGACGCGAGCTGACGCCCCCGCTCGACCGCGCCCCGACCGGGGGGGGGGGGGGGGGGGGGCCGGGGGGCGGGGGCGGGCGGCGCGCCGGGGGGGGAGGGGCGGCGGGGGCGGGGCCGGGGGGGGAGGGAGGGGGGGGGGGGGCGCG
>NZ_JARWRU010001046.1 GCF_029867845.1 Nocardia farcinica
CCCCGCAGCTCACCGTGCTCGCCGCCTGGACCGCCATGCTCGGCGGCAACGAGAAGGTCGCCGCCCGCACCCTGGCCACCGTCGACCTCACCCGGCTGGACCGGCGCGACCAGCTGCTCGCGCACGGCGTCGCCGTCGGCCTCGCCCGCCGCGCGGGCGCCCACAGCGCGCTGGCCAGGGCGTGGCGGGCGGCCCGTCCGCTGTTGGACGAGGTCGACGCCGACCTGCTCACCGTGCTCCCGGTCGGCGAGCTGCTGCTCGCGGGTATCAGGCTCGACGACGAGGCCAGGGTCCGCCCGCTGGTGGAGGCCGCCGAGGCGGTCCTGCGCCGCCTCGGCGACCCGCCCGCCTGGGCCAACGCCTTCCACTGGTACGCCGTGCAGGCCGCCATCGCCCGCGAGCGACCCGACGAGCTGCTGCCGCCCGCGCACGCGCTCAAGCAGGCCGCCCAGGCCGGTGACCGGCACGCCGCCGTGCTCGCCGACGCCGGCCGCACCTGGGTGCTCGTGTTGCGCGGCGAGGTGGACCCGGCCGCGGTCTCCTCGGCCGTCGCCGGACTGTCCGAGGCGGGCATGATCTGGGACGCCGCCCGGCTGGCCAGCGAGGCCGCGCTCGCCGCGGACGATTCGGCCACCGCGACCGCGTTGCTGAAGACCGCTCGAGGGGTGCGGTCCAAGGCACAGCCGCAGGAGCCCGCCGCTGTCCCGGCGGGCGGAGCCGTCCGCCGCACCCGGGCTCCCCGTGCGGCCGAGCCCGCCGTGCTCAGCGAGCGCGAGCGCGAGGTGGCCGAACTCGTGCTGCTCGGGCTGACCTACCGCGAGATCGGCGCGCGGCTCTACATCTCGGCCAAGACCGTCGAACACCACGTGGCCCGCATCAGACGTCGGATCGGTGCCAGGTCGCGCTCGGAGTTATTGTCGATGCTCCGCGCCATGGGACACGGGTCGCTGCTCGTGTGAGGTCCGCGCGCGCCGAATCGACGCCGAAGCGAGGGATGTGATGGCCACAGGGGTGGGCCTGCGAGTCGCCGACGACGGCTGCACGGCCGCCGTCCTGACCGACGTCGGCGAACTGCACTACATCGAACGCGAGTGCGTGCTGCACATGTCCGACGACGGCGACACCGTGCTCGGCGGCCCCGCCCCCCCGGCCGGGGGGCCCCCCCACAACGGGTTGGTGGGCCGGCGCGGCGATCCCGCGGGCCACCCCGGCGCCCCCCGCGCGGCCGCCCCGGGCCG
>NZ_JARWRU010001047.1 GCF_029867845.1 Nocardia farcinica
TACTGCCCGGCGCCCGCGGGGGCCCCGCGCGCCGCCCTGCGCGCGCGGGTCCCCGACCGCTACCGCCAGCCGCTGCTCGACGGCCTGCTCGACGCCACCCTGCACCAGCGCGATCCCGTCTGGGCGGCGGCCCTGTTCGGCAACGGGGTGCCCTCGGACACCGCCCTGCTGCGTCGCCGCGAGTTGTTCGCGCTCATGCCGCAGCGCGAGCGGGTCGCGCATCTGCGCCGCCTGGACAGCGCGTGGCTGTCGGAACTGGAGGCGCTGCTGCCCGCGATGGAGCATCCGTGGCCGGGCGAACTGGCCCAGCACGTGCTGCTGTTGCTGCTCGAACGCGCGCGGGTCGCCGCGCGGCACCGGGGCGCGCACGGCACCGGCCCGGCCGCGCACCGCTCGCTACTGGCCGCGGCCGCCACCCACCTGCCCGTCGACGCGGCAGACTCGGTCGCGGTGGCCTCAGGCCGCTGCGCGGATCCCGCCTGGCAGCGGGCCTTCGACCGGCTCGCCGACGACCTCACCCACCGCTCGATGATGCTCGAGGAGTTGCAGTGACCTCCGACCGGATCACGCCCGACCCGACGTCCCCCGACCGGCCGGCACCGGGGCCGGGGACCGAGGCCACGGCCCTGCTGCGCCCGCACGCCGAACAGGCCTACGCCGACGAGCTGCGCGCGCTGGCCGCCGTCGACGACCGCCCCCGCCCGCCGTCGTGGCGGTTGTCGCCGTGGGCGGGGGTCACCAATCTGCTCGGCGGCGCCCTGGCCGACGGCACCGTCGTCACCCCCAAGTACGTCGGCCCGCGCAGGCTGATGGAGGTCGCCGTGGCCACCCTGGCCACCGATCGGGCGCTGCTGCTGCTCGGCGTGCCCGGCACCGCGAAGACCTGGGTGTCCGAACACCTGGCGGCGGCGATCTCCGGGGATTCGACGCTGCTGGTGCAGGGCACCTCCGGCACCACCGAGGAGTCGGTGCGCTACGGCTGGAACTACGCCCGGCTGCTGGCCGAGGGCCCCACCGAGGGTGCGCTCGTGCCCTCCCCCGTGCTGACGGCCATGCGCACCGGCGCGCTGGTGCGCGTGGAGGAACTGACCCGCATCCCCTCCGACGTGCAGGACGCGCTGATCACCATCCTGTCGGAGAAGACCCTGCCCGTGCCCGAACTCGGCGCCGAGATCCAGGCCGCCAAGGGCTTCAATCTCGTAGCCACCGCCAACGACCGCGACCGCGGCGTGCACGAGCTGTCCTCGGCGCTGCGCCGCCGCTTCAACACCGTGGTGCTGCCGCTGCCCGCCGACGAGGAGGACGAGGTGGCCATCGTCGCCCGCCGCGTCGAACAGCTCGGCGCGGCACTGGAACTGCCGCCGGTCCCGGCCGCCGCCGAGGAGGTGCGCCGGGTGGTGCGGGTGTTCCGCGAACTGCGGTCCGGGGTGACCGCCGACGGCCGCACCACACTCAAGTCCCCCTCCGGCACCCTCTCCACCGCCGAGGCCATCTCGGTGCTCACCAGCGGCATGGCGCTGTCGGCGCATTTCGGCGACGGCGTGCTCCGCCCCACCGACATCGCGGGCGCCCTGCTCGGCGCGATCGTCAAGGACCCGGTCGCCGACACCGCCGTGTGGACCGAGTACCTGGAGGCCGTGGTCAGGGACCGGCCCGACTGGTCGGAGTTCTACCGCGCCTGCCGCGAGGTCACCGGTTGACGGAGCAGACGACGCGGCGGGCGCGCCCCGCCGCCGACGCCGTGACCGCGGTGTTCGGCATCCGCCACCACGGGCCGGGTTCGGCGCGCTCGCTGGCGGCGGCGCTGGCGGCCTTCGCCCCCGACACCGTCCTCATCGAGGGCCCGGCCGACGCCGACCCGCTGGTGGCCCACGTCGCCGCCGAGGACATGCGGCCGCCGGTGGCGCTGCTGGCCTATGTGCCCGGCGACCCGGGCCGGGCGGCTTTCTGGCCGTTCGCGGAGTTCTCCCCCGAGTGGCAGGCGCTGCACTACGCCGCCGAACACGCGGTGCCGGTGCGCTTCTGCGATCTGCCCGCGAGCATGGTGCTGGCCGTCGAGCAGGCGCCGGGCGACCGGGACGATCCGCTCGCCCGGCTGGCCGCCGCCGGTGGTTACGACGACGCCGAGCGCTGGTGGGACGCCGTCGTGGAGTCCGCGCCGGGCGCCGGCGTCTTCGACGCCCTCACCGAGGCCATGGCGGCCCTGCGCGAGGACGCGCGCATCGACGAGCACACTCTGCGCCGCGAAGCCCACATGCGGCAGGTCATGCGCTCGGCGATCAAGGCAGGGGCGCGCAGGCCGGCCGTGGTGTGCGGGGCCTGGCACGCTCCCGCCCTGGCGGGCCCGCTCGGTCCGGCCGCCCCGGACGCCCGCCTGCTCAAGGGCACTCCGAAGGTCAAGACGGAGCTCACCTGGATTCCGTGGACGCACTCGCGGCTGGCGAGCGCCTCCGGCTACGGCGCGGGCATCGACTCGCCCGGCTGGTACCACCACCTGTTCACCGCCACCGAGCAGCCGATCGTGCGCTGGCTGACCCGGGTGGCGGGAGTGCTTCGCGCGCACGACCTTCCGGTGTCCAGCGCGCACGTCATCGAGGCGGTGCGGCTGGCCGACACCCTGGCGGCCATGCGGGACCGGCCGCTGGCCGGGCTGTCGGAGGTGACCGAGGCGGTGCGCGCGGTCATGTGCGGCGGCGACGAGACGATGCTGCGGGTGGTCACCGACGAACTCGTGGTGGGTGAGGCGCTGGGCGCTGTCCCGGCGGGCGTGCCGACGGTGCCGCTGGCGGCGGATCTGCGGGCCACCGCCCGCACGCTGCGCCTGAAGCAGGAGCCGACCGCCGAGGCGCTCGACCTCGACCTGCGCAAGGACCGTGAACGTCAGCGCTCGCACCTGCTGCACCGGCTCGCTCTGCTCGGCATCCCGTGGGGCACTCCGGCCACCAGCGACGTCCGCGCCACCGGCACCTTCCGCGAGAGCTGGACGCTGCGCTGGCGGCCGGAGTTCGCGGTCGCGATCATCGAAGCCTCCCGCTGGGGCCCCACGCAGCGG
>NZ_JARWRU010001048.1 GCF_029867845.1 Nocardia farcinica
CGCGCGGCGGACCGGAACCGCTGCTGACGGCCGCGGCCGCCGCCCGCCGCGCCCCGCGCATCGGCTTGATCGCCGAGATCTCGCCGTGGAGCCAGCCACCGTTCCTCACCGCCCGCGCCCTCAACACCCTCGACGCGCTGACCCGGGGCCGCGCCGGATGGTTCGTCACCGCCGAGGACACCGGCGCGGTGTGCGCCGACGACTCCGGCCGCTGGAATCCCGCCGGAACAGGGCCGAGGGAGCGCGAGGAGGCCCTGGCCGACTATCTCGCCGCCACCGCCGCGCTGTGGAACTCCTGGGAGCCGCACGCCATCGTCGCCGACGTGCCCTCCGGCCGCTACGTCGACGCCGATTGCGTGCACGTGCCCGGCTACCGCGGCCCCTACTACGCCACCCGCGGCCCGCTCAACGCCCCGCGTCCGCCCCAGGGCAGCCCGGTGCGGGTCGCCGATTTCGCCGCCGCGGCGGAGCCGATCCGGGGGACGGGCTGCGCCGCACCCGGCACCGCCGCCTCCGACACCGCCGACGTGCTGCTGGTCGCCGACGAGTCCGAGGTGGCCGCCGCCGCGGCGACCGCGTCCCACGTCCTGCTGCGGGTCGGCCCCGAGCGGGCGCTCGACCCGCCGCCCACCGGCGCCGACGGCTATGCCTTCCACGGCATCGGTCCCGGCGCGCTGTTCGGCCGGGTCCTGCACGAGGTGCTGCCAGCGGCGGCCGCCGCCCGTGACGGCCTGCTGCGCGACCGGCTCGGCCTGCCCGCAGGCGATTTCGACTACGTGCCCTGCGAGGCAGGAACAGAGGTGCCGCTGTGAACACCCCGATGACCCTCGGCTGGTTCGTCAACTACATGCCGACCGGCTGGAACCGTCCCTGGTCCGGGCCGGACCCGCGGGCATGGACCGACGGCACGTTCTACGTCGACATGGCCCGCGCGCTCGAGCGCAGCGGCATCGACTTCATCATGCTCGAGGATTCCAGCGTGGTGCCGGAGAACTTCGGCGGCGACATGGTCGCCGAGTTCAAGGCCACCGTGAAGGCCCCCAAGCACGATCCGCTGCCGCTGGCCGCCGCCATCTCCCAGGCCACCGAACGGCTCGGCATCGTCACCACCATGAGCACCAGTCTCTACCCGCCGGACCGGCTGGCCAGGATGCAGGCCACCCTCGACGAACTGAGCGGCGGCCGCTCCGGCTGGAACATCGTCACCTCCTTCGAGGATCTGGCCGCCCAGAACGTCGGGCTGGAGAAACTGTGGGAGCACGACGAGCGCTACCGGCGCGCGGACGAATACCTGCGCGCCACCAGCGCGTTGTGGTCCGGCGAGGGCGAGGTGTCCTTCGACGGCGAGTACTACCGGCTGCGCGGACCGGCCGCCCCGCTGACCGCCGCCGACCGGCCGGTGCTCTGCCAGGCGGGCGGCTCGCCGGCGGGCATGGACTTCGCCGCCGAATGGGCCGACCTGATCGTCGCGGTGCCGGTGGGGCCCGCGGCGATGAAGGCCTACCGGGACGGCATCCGCGAGCGCATCGAACGCGCGGGCGGCGACCCCGACCGCTGCCGGGTGCTGTACATGGTCACCCCGATCCTCGGCGAGACCGACGCCGAGGCCCGCGCCAAACGCGACCGCATGTACTCACCCGACAGCGACAACTTCCTGCGCCGGATCGTGCAGTTGTCCAACATCTCCGAGATCGACTTCGCCCGGTTCGACCTGGACGGCCCGGTCCCCGCCGACGCCACCACCAACGGCGCGCAGAGCATCCTCGACACCATGAAGCGCCTGACCGCGAACTCCTCGCTGCGCGAAGTGCTCGGCAGCACCGGCGAATCCACCTCGCTCGAACTCGTCGGGACCCCAGCGACGGTCGCCGACCGGATGATCGAGGCCATGGACCACGTCGGCGGCGACGGCTTCCTGCTGTTCCACGGGGGCGGCGGCATCATCACCCGGCACTATCTCGACGAGGTGCTCGACGGCCTCGTGCCCGAGCTCCACCGTCGCGGGGCCGCCCGGACGATGGACGAGCCGGGCGCCTTCCGGCAGCGCACGGCGGATCGCGGGCACGCGCCGCCCGGCGTCCCCCGGGATGTCGGACCCGGTGCCTAGACTCGCGCCCATGCCGTTGAGCCGAGAAGAGCGCGAGCAGTTCCTGTCCCAGCCGCATGTCGCGGCGCTGTCGGTGGCGGTGCCGGGCCGCGGCCCGCTCGTGGTGCCGATCTGGTACCAGTACCGGCCAGGCGGGCTGCCGTGGGTGCTGACCGGTCCCGACTCCACCAAGATGCGCCACATCCGGGAGGCGGGCCGGTTCTCGCTGATGGTGCACCAGGAGTCGCCTGCGGTGCGTTATGTCAGCGTGGAGGGCCCGCTCGCCGAGGTCACCCCCGTGACCGACGCCCAGCACCTGGAGATGGTGGCCCGCTATCTGCCGCCGGAGAAGGTCGAGCCCTACCTGCGGATGGCCGAGGGCTTCGGCCCGCAGGTGGTGGTGTCCATGCGACCGGAGCACTGGCTGTCGGCCGATCTCGGTCAGTTGTAAGGCGGTCGGTGTCCGCTCGGCAGGTCGCCTTTCTCGCGGCGGGCCTGATCGCGCTGCACCTCGCGGTCCGCTCCTGGCTGGCCTGGACCGGCGGCTTCTACTGGGACGATCTGATCCTGATCGGCCGTTCCGGGCAGTGGCCGCTGCTGTCGCGCGAACTGCTGCTCTACGACCACGACGGCCACTTCATGCCGGGGGCGTTCGCGCTGGCCTGGTTCGCCACCCACTTCGCGCCGCTGAACTGGGCGGTGCCCGCCCTCACCCTCGTCCTCGGGCAGGCGCTCGCCGCGGCGGCGGTGCTGCGGGTGCTGTACCTGATGCTCGGCATGCGGCCGATCCTGGTGCCGCCCTTGGCGTTCTACCTGTTCGTACCGCTGACGCTGCCGTCGTTCGCGTGGTGGTCGGCCGGACTGAACTCGCTGCCATTGCAGATCGGGCTCGCCTGGGTCACCGGCGACGCGATCATGCTGTGCCGCACCGGATGCCGCCGTTACGCGGTGACCGGCACGCTGGTCGCGGCCCTCGCGCTGGCCTGTTTCGAGAAGGCGGTGCTGGTGGCCCCGGTGGCCTGCGCGCTCGTGGCCCTGCTGTACCGGGTCGACGGCGACGCCCGGCCGTTGCGCACCGCCGTGGCGCGCGGGCGGGCGCTGTGGCTGCCGCTCGCCGCGGTCACGGCGCTGTGGGCGGTGGCCTACTGCTCGGTGACCGAGACGCGCCCGTCGGTCCCGTCGTTCGCCGAGGCCGCCGAACTCGCCCACCGGGCCACCTCGCTCGGCGTGGCGCCCGCCCTCGTCGGCGGCCCGCTGGTGTGGGAGCGCTGGCCGCCCGCCCCGCCGTGGGCGACCCCGCCCGTCGCCCTGATCGTCCTCGGCTGGATCGTCGCCGCCGCCGCGGTGGTGTGGTCCCTGCGCGCCCGGCGGCGCACCGGGGCGGTGTGGTTGCTGCTGCTCGGTTACCTCGCGCTGTCGGAAGCCTCGATGATCGTGGTGCGCACCGGCCCCGACACCGCCGCCGAACTGGCGCAGACCCTGCGCTATGTCGCCGACAGCGCGGTCGTGCTCACCCTCGGGTGGGCGGTGATCGCCCGCGCCCCGCGCCGGGAGCCTCCGCGTCGCGCTGCCTCACATCGGCTTCGGGCGGCGGCCGCGGCCGGGGTCGCGGCGTTCGTCGTGTGCAGCCTGGTCTCCACGGCGACCTTCGCGCAGCGTTGGCGCGAGGACCCGACTCCGGCCTATCTCGCCACCGCGCGTGCCTCGCTCGCCGCCCACCGGGACGCCCCGATCCTCGACCATCCGGTGGCCGTCCACATCCTGCTGCCGGTCGCCCATCCGCACAATCTGGCGAGCCACGTGTTCGGGCCGCGGGGCGGGGGGCCCCCGGGGGCGCGCCCCCCCCCCCGGGGGGGGGGGGGGGGGCGCGGGGGGGGGGGGGCTGGGGCGCGGGCCGGGGCGGCGGAGGGCCGGCGGGGGCGGGCGCGGAGGCGCGCGGGCCCCCCCCCCAAAGAACGCGGGGGGGGGG
>NZ_JARWRU010001049.1 GCF_029867845.1 Nocardia farcinica
GCCCTCGGCCATCCGCCACATCGGCCTGCGCGACGGCCGGGTCGCCGCCGTGTCGGCCGAGCCGCTGGACACGACCGGATGTCCTCGGGTGCTCGACGGCACCGGCAAATGGGTGCTGCCCGGCATGCTCGACATCCACACCCACTACGACGTGGAGATCCTCGGCTCACCCGCGCTGCTGGAATCGCTGCGGCACGGCGTCACCACGGTGTTGATCGGGTCGTGTTCCATCTCCACCGTGCACGTGGGCGCGGAGACCGCGGGCGATCTGTTCGGCCGGGTCGAGGCCATCCCCCGCCACCACGTGATCGACGCCGTGGAAAAGCACAAGTCGTGGACGAGCGCCGCCGAGTACGCGCGAGCGCTCGAGCAGTTGCCGCTCGGCCCGAACGTGGCGGCTTTCATCGGCCACTCCGACATGCGCGCGGCGGTCATGGGCCTCGACCGCGCCACGCGCGCCGACGTGCGGCCCGTCGCCGCCGAACTCGACACCATGGCGCGCTGGCTGGAGGAGGCGCTGGACGCCGGCTTCGTCGGCATGTCCTCCCAGCAGTTGCGTTTCGACAAGCTCGACGGTGAGTTCTGCCGCTCGCGCACGCTGCCGTCGACCTTCGCCACCGCGAAGGAGAAGCGCAGGCTGAACTCGATCCTGCGCAGGCGCGGCCGGGTGCTCCAGGGCGGCCCGGACGCTTCCCGCCCGCACACCATCGGCCTGATGGCCGCCGCCGCCCTCGGGCTGGGGCGGCGGGCGCTGAAGGTCAGCCTGCTGTCGGCCGCCGACCTCAAGGCCCTGCCGGTGATCGGGATCTTCACGGTGATGTCGAAGGTGCTCAACGCACTCGGCGCGGACTTCCGCTGGCAGCATCTGCCGGTGCCGTTCGAGGTCTACGCCGACGGCATCGACCTGGTGATCTTCGAGGAGTTCGGGTCAGGCGCGGCCGCCATGCACCTGTCCAACCAGGTGGACAAGCGCCGCGAGCTGCTGGCCGACCCGGACTACCGGCGACGCTTCCGCAAGGACTACGACAAGAAGTTCGGCCCCCGGGTGTGGCATCGCGACTTCTTCGACGCCGAGATCGTCGACTGTCCCGACCCGGCGGTGATCGGCAAGTCGTTCGGCCAGGTCGGGCTGGACCGGGGCGGGCTGCACCCGGTGGACGCCTTCCTCGACCTGGTCGTCGAACACGGCGACAAACTGCGCTGGCGCACCACCATCTCCGGGCACCGGCCCGAGATGCTCGACCGGCTCGCCGCCGATCCCGGTGTGCAGATGGGCTTCTCCGACGCGGGCGCGCACCTGCGCAACATGGCCTTCTACAACTTCGGGCTGCGCTTCCTGCGCCGCATGTACGACGCCGAACGCGCGGGCAGGCCGGTGCTGTCGATGGAACGGGCGGTGCACCGGCTCACCGGCGAACTCGGCCAGTGGTACGGCATCGACGCGGGCACGCTGCGCGAGGGCGATCGCGCCGATCTCGTGCTGCTCGATCCCGACCGGCTCGACGGCGAGCTCGACGCCTACGCCGAGGCGCCGGTCGCGCAGTACGGCAATCTCGAACGCATGGTCAACCGCAACGACGGCGCGGTGAAGGCGGTGTTCGTCGGCGGCGAGTACGTCTTCGGCGATGGCGTGGCCGCCGAGACGCTCGGCCTGCGGCGCACCGGAAGGTTCCTGCGCGCGAACTGAACCACGCCTCCCTTCCGGGTTGTTTGACCTCGGCGCGCCAGGGAATCCGCCCCGGGATGAACCACCGAGGAAGGGGTGACGTTCCATGTTGCTGCGCCGACTTGCCCGACCGCTGCTGGCGAGCGCTTTCGTCTACGACGGGGTCGACACGCTGATCAACCCCGAACCGCGCGCGAAAGCCGCGGCCGCGCTGCCGGAGAGCGTGGCGAGCCGGCTGCCCGCCGACCCGGACACCGTCATCAGGGTCAATGCCGTCGCCCAGGTCTCCGGCGGTGTTCTGCTCGCCCTCGGCAAGGCCCCACGGCTGGCCTCGCTGGTGCTGGCCGCGTCCGTGCTGCCCGCCACGGTCACCCAGCAGGACTTCTGGGCCGAGGCCGACCCGGACAAGAAGCAGGCCAAGCGCGCCGCGTTCCTCAAGGACGTGAGCCTGCTCGGCGGCCTGCTCATCGCCGGCGCCGACACCGAGGGCAAGCCCTCGCTGGGCTGGCGCGGCAGGCGCGCCGCCAAGGCCGCCGCGGCCAGTGTCTCGGCCGCCCTGCCGATCGGGGCGAGCGCGGGCGAGGGCACCGGCGAGACGCTCCAGCACTACGCGACCGAGGCGGCCGAGCGGGCCAAGACGCTCGGCTCGGTGGCCGCGGCCAAGAGTTCCGAACTGGCCGGGGCCGTCCAGACTCACGGCCCCGAGTGGGCCGCCACCGCCAAGGAGCGCGGCGCGGCGCTGGTCGGCGCGGCCAAGGAGCGCGCCGTCCCGCTCGCCGAGACCGCCAAACAGAAGGCGCTCCCGCTGGCCGAGACCGCGAAGGAACGCACCGCTCCGGTGGCGCTCACCGCCAAGGAGCGCGGGGCGGAGCTCGCCGAGGTCGCCAGGGAACGCGGCGCCGAGCTCGGCGAGATCGCCAGGCACCGCGGGACCGAGATCGCCGAGATCGCCAAGGAACGCGGGGTGGAACTGGGCGAGCGCACGAAGCACCGTGGCGCCGAGCTGAGCAGCCTGGCCAAGTACCGCGGCGCCGGGCTGGCCGGGGTGGCGAAGGAGCGGGGCGTCGAACTGGGCGAGCGGGCCAAGCACCGCGGCGCCGAATTGAGCGAGATCGCCAAGCAGCGCAGCGCCCTGCTGGCCGAGATCGCCAAGGAGCGTGGCGCGCAGGCAGCCGAGCCGCCGCGGCGGCGCGGCCTGTTCGGTCGCGGCTGAGCGAGCACCGGCTGCCGCGGCCCGAGTGGCCGCCACGGGTCCCGGCCGGTTCCGCGGATGTCAGGGAGAGCGCGGGACCGCCGGGGCGGCGGCTACTCCGAGGCGGGGGGGGGGGGGGGGGGGGGGGGGGGGGGCGCCGGCGCGGGGGGCCGCGAGAGGAATTGGGACCCCGGGGCGGGGGGGGGGGGGGGGCCCGGCGGGGCCCGGGGGCGGCCACTGGGGCCGCGGCAGCGGGTGCTCGCTCAGCCGCGACCTAACAGGCCGCGCCGCCGCGGCGGCTCGGCTGCCTGCGCGCCACGCTCCTTGGCGATCTCGGCCAGCAG
>NZ_JARWRU010001050.1 GCF_029867845.1 Nocardia farcinica
TATGGCGCCCACGGGCAGCCCAAATCGTGGGGCCGCCTCGCTTAACCGGGGTCCGCCTGCGCGCCGGCCCACGGGGCCCTGCCCCCGCCTGGCCCGGGTGCCTAGGACGGCGCGCACCGCCGCCACGATCCGGTCCGCGCCGGTTCCCGGGCGGAAGCCGACGCCGACCACGACCACCCCGCTCGGCACGTCCGCCGCCCTCACGCCGGCCTCCGGCCGGGGGTCATCGATCCTGTCACCGGCTCAGCGCGCCGCGTGCGCGAGTGCGTACGCCGCGGCCGCGGCCACGAACCGCGCTGTGGCCACGGGATTTCCGGCGGGGTGGGTGTGCAGGTAGGAGGCGTGCACCCGGTGGCTGAGCAGTCCTTCGCGGACGGCCGACCCCGAGGGATCGCGCCAGCCCCAGGCAGGGCGGGAGGTGTCGGCACGGACCAGACGGGTCCGGTGGAACTCGTGTCCGCGCACCCGTTCGCCCGCCCGCCACAGCGGCGAATCGGCCACCGCCACGGCGTCGCGATAGCCGAGGGTCAGGCGCGGGCCGAATTCGGCATCGGCGTCGACGACTCCGGCGAGCGCGTGTCCGTCAAGTGAACGGGTCAGGTACAGCAGGCCCGCGCATTCGGCGTGGATCGGCAGGCCCGCCGCCGCCTGCGCCCCGACCTGCGCCAGCAGCGGCGTATTGGCGGCCAGCGCCGCGGCGTGCTCCTCGGGGAAGCCGCCAGGCAGCACCAGACCGGCTGTGCCGGCGGGCAGTTCGTCGCGGAGCGGATCGAAGACCTCGACGCGGGCGCCCGCGGCGGCGAGCAGTTCACGGTGCTCGGCGTAGCCGAAGGTGAAGGCGGGGCCACCGGCGATCGCCACCAGTGGCTCCCCCGCGGGCGGGGAGGCGAAGCCGCCAGGAGCACTCGCGGCCTCCACTCCGGCGTCGCGGACCGCCGCACCCGGCGCTCGTGCCTCCGACACTGCCACGGCGCGGGCGATCTCGCGACCCGGGTCCCAGGCGGGCCCGCTCACGGTGC
>NZ_JARWRU010001051.1 GCF_029867845.1 Nocardia farcinica
CCCCGCGCCCGCCCCCATGACTGGGCTCTGGGCACGGCGGCGGACCGGGCGAACGTGCTCGACCGCGCCCTCGGCGGGCGGGGCCCCGACATCGGCTCGCTGGCCGAGATCGATGCCATCATCGCCGCCACCGACGAGCTGCTCGAGGCCGAAGAACGCGACGGCGACCGCGACACCGGCGCCGACGAACGCGCCGTCACACGCCAGAACGCGCTGCGGCAAGTCCAAGACCTCACCGCCGAACACACCCACACCAGCGAACGCTTCACCGGAATCCGGAGCCACGACCAGAACCTGATCGATCACCTCGACGGACTACTCGCCCGAACCCGGCTCGCTCGCAGCGCCGCCGAACAGGCCGGCGCGAGCCCGGAACAAGTCCACACCGCCTACCTGGCCGGACGCGACGGCACCTACTACCACAGCACCTCACCGCCCGAGCCGGCCTCTGAACACGAGCAGGCCGAACCCGACGCCGTAGCCCAGATCGACGCGGCGGTGACCGCCGCGATCGGCGAGCAAGCCGAGGAGGGCATCACTGCGGACTTCGAACCGGCCCACGAACTCGACATCGCCATCTACCAGAACGTCGGGGCGGTGCTGTGAAATCCAATGCGCGAAAACAAGATTCCATGACCAGACGAGGAGGACGCCGATGATCGCGAGCCGCGAGACGCGCCGCCGCGTCAAAGGCGGGCTCGGTGAGGAAACCACGGCGCTGCTGCTGGTCGGCGCTGCGCTCGCGGCAGCGGGCACCGCATGGGCAGCGCTCGCCGTGGGCAGCTGGTGGGCCGGACTGCCGATCACCGGACATCCAGCCTCCGCTCTCGCCGGTGTCGTTCTCGGAACCCTGGTATGGCCATGGCAGGCCACCGTCGCCGCCGTGCTGCTCTACACCGCCGAGGCCGGGATCCTCATCGCCGCCCGGAGCCTTTTGCGCCCACCGAGCGAAATCGATGCCGCCGCACGAACCATGCAACGCCCCAACCAGATCCGCCTCGCCCGCGCCGGCGACAATGCGGCCGCCAACCGGCGACTGCTCGCGGATGCACCCACAGAAGTCCGGGCCATGAAAGGGCCGCCGCTGGGCTCGACCGTCATCGGCGGTGTCGACCTGTTCGTCCCCGCCGAACTCGGGGTAACGATCGCCGCGGGCACCCGCACCGGCAAGACCATGGCCTGGGCGATCCCGGCAGTGCTGGCCGCGTGGGGACCCTGCCTGGCCACATCCAACAAGCCCGATCTCCACCGGCACACCCTCGCCGGACGTGAACAACACGGCCGAATCTGGCTGTCGGACCTGCAAGGAGTCACCGGAACACCGACCTGCGGCTTCTGGGTGAACCTGCTGATCCAGGTCACCAACCTGCCCGCGGCCCGCAAACTGGCCGGATTCTTCGTCTCCGCGGCCTCCGGGTCGGCAGCGCAAGCAGCGAACGCGAAAGTCGACTCCTACTTCGATGGCGGAGCCCAAGAACTCCTGGCGCTCTACATCCTGGCCGCCGCCCGCTCCGGCGGCGACCTGCTGCATGTGGCCGAATGGCTCGGCCGTGACCAGGACCAGACACCCGCACTGATCCTGGACAACCACGGCCAACATCGCCCCGCCGACCGGATCCGCGAATCCCAGGCCCTCTACGCCCGCCAGCGCGACGGCCTGTATGACATGGCCCGCAGATACCTCAATGTCCTCGCCGACGCCGACTACGCGCGCATGGTCACACCACCGGCGCGTAGACGCCTGCGGGTCCGGGAGCAGACCGACAAACGCACTGGCGACACGACCGTCGTGATCGAGGAAACCGAACTCCCACGCACCCACGATCTGCCCGAATTCGAACCGTTGGAATTCGTCACCTCCACCGACACCGTCTATGCGCTGAGCATGGCCGGCCCCGACGGGGCCACACCACTGACCTCGGCGCTGGTCGGGCAGATCATCGAGGCCGCCCTGAGCACAGCCAGGGCACGACCTGACGGGCGACTCGCGGTACCCATGCTGGGAGTCCTCGACGAGGCCGCCAACTGCGCACGCATCGCCGAACTCCCCAGCTATTACACCTACGCCGGCGGCTGCGGCATCGTCCTCATGACGATCCTGCAAGTCCTCGAACAGGGCGAAGACCTCTGGGGCGCGAACGGTTTGAAAACCATGCGCGCCCAGTCGATCGAGGTCTACGGCGGCGGCATCGCCGCGGTGGACTATCTACAGCACTGGTCGCAGATGGCCGGACAGCACGATGTCGCTGACCGCTCCCGCAGCCGCGGCGCGGGCGGCACCAACCGAACCCTTTCGTGGCGGGCCGAACCCATCCTCGACGTCGCCCAGCTCGCCGCCCTGCCGAAGGACCGCGCGCTGGTGCGGCTGCCCGGACACGGTCCGGTCGTGGTCGCGAAAACCTGGTGGCAGGACACCGAGTACGCGCAGGTCATCCGCGAATCTCTCCAACGATTCGCTAACCCGAACACACCATCCGTGGTCACCGTGGCTCTCGACGACGGCGACCCAGCGACCGAGGAGCCCACGTAGTGACCAGCGCGACCCCAAACACCAGCGCCACACCGAAGAACCCCCGGAAACCGGCCTACCCGCACTTCACAGCCTTCGCCGAGAAATGGCTGCTGCCGCTGATCAGCGTCCGTCTCTCTTCAGGCCAGCGCGACGGCACCAATACCTGGTGCGCGCACTGGTGGGCCCATCGACCGGTCGCGGTACGCATCGCCCACCTGCATTCTGCTTTCGAGGCCTCTCGCGGCAGTGCCGCCAGTAGTTTCGTCACCGGCCACGTCGACGCCCACCTGCGCACCATCCTCGATGCGGCGAAAGGGCCGCTGCATCGCTGCACCCCGACCGAGCACGTGCCCACCCCGTCCCTGCCGTTCGAACCGGTCCCCGACGAATGGTTCAGTCGATCTCCAGCCACCGGCGAGAAGGCCGAGCCGGTCGGAAGCGCCAGGAGCTCCGGCAGCGTCTCCGGTGGCGGTGACGCTGCGAAGAAGCAGCAGCCCCCGCCCCGATTCAGCCACTATGCGTCGTGGGTGCAACGGTGGCTGCTCCCGGTGACCGCGGTCAGGATCGCCGCCCAGCAGCGGGAAGGCACCTACACCTGGTGCTCACGCTGGTTCGACCACCACGGTGTAGCCGTCCGCTTCGCCCTGCTGCACGCCGCCTTTGAGGCCGCGGTGATCTCCAAGGATCGCACCGCGATGTCGAACTTCTTCGTCCGCCAGATCGACCCGACCATGCGTGTGGTGCTCGATGCCGCCCACGGCCCCCTGCACCGCTGCTCACCCGCCGACCACCTACATCTGCCCGGCCTGACGAGCGTCGCCGTCCCCCGTTACTGGTTCGGCGTCCCCGGCGCCCGAACCCCGATCGAACGCGCTGGCTTCGGCCCCGACTTCCGCCTGTTCGCGGACACGGACGAGGGAGGAACACAGTGACCGAACCGAGAATCGAACTGACGCTCGCCCAAACCCGCGTCCTGACGGCCGTGCACAACCACAGCGCAACTATTGCCGAAATGCTCGGCAGAGCAGCAACCTTCGCTGGACCCGCACCGCATGCCTGGCTGGTCGCCTACCACCACCACGCCCTCGCCCGCGCCGATCTGGCCACCGCCGCGACCGCCGGCGGGGTTCCGCAGGTATGGATCGATCACGTTCAATCCCTCGCTGAACGCGGCATCGTCTGGAGTCCGAAGTCCTCACTGCGGGCTCCGGGCCGGACAGATTGGGACCGAATCCTGACCGATCTCACCACTGAGGTCGCCCGCATCCGGGAATGGGAAGCACTCGACGTTGCCTACCACCGACTCGAACACCCCACCGGCAACACCACGTCGGCGGGCTTGCGCACCGGTCTCGAAGCGGTACGGATGCGCACCGCGGGTGTCGCCAACCTTCTCGGCGTCACCGCTGACCTGTCGGTCGAGTTATGGGGCGATGTGTCGGATTGGGCACGCTACGCCGCCGTGACACTCGATGCTGTCCCCGCCGAACAGATTATCCACCGCTGGCAGGCCACAACCATCACCGATACCCGCGCCTACGCCGGTCAAGCCACCGCCCTGGCCGCCGCCGGCATCCCCGTCGACGCCGCTGCCGCGCTCCCGCCCACCGAGGACTTGCGCGCCGCCATCCACACCGAACTGGGCGACATACACCCACAGTTCGTCTCCACCGACGCATCCTTCAGCTCTGCGGTGCAGGCCGCGATCATCCCGTCCTTCGACGTGCCGGCGGAGGTGGTGTTCAGTACCGCGCGCGGCCTCGACGAGCCATGGAACAACGGTCCCGGCCACGCCGAGACACTCCCGGTGTTCTCGAGTGTCGACGGAGCCGACTGGTGAGCCCGGTCCGACCGCCACAACGCGTCCGCGACATACCGGCCGACCACGCCGAAGGACTGCGCAGGGTGCATCAGCTCACCGCCGAAAGCGCCAGCTTGCACCGCGCACTGACGTCCGCACCGGCTATAGCCGACCGGCTGGATGTGGTTCGACAGGTCGACGCCGTCGACCGCGACCGCGCACTGCTGGAAATCAACTTGCTCAGCCACGGGATACCGGCGCTGTGGATCGACGTCGCACGGCGACTCGGAGCAGCCCACCAACCGTGGACGACCGACCAGATCCTGCCACCGGCCCGCACGGATACCAGACGCAGCAGCCACAACCGAGTCGCGGCCGACACCCATCTACTCGTGGACATGGCCGCGGTCAGCGTCGTGCGAGACCACCTGCTCAACCACCACCGCAACCCCATCGACACCACCACCGCTGACGCGGTCCAGTTCCGTCGCAACATGGGCGCCGTCTGGCAACGCAGTGTCCTCACCGCTCAGCTCACCAAGGTCAGCCACCACAAGTGCGTCCAGTTCATCGACACCGCAACCGCCGACCTCACGCAGAGGATCGGGCGCTACCGAGCCATGAGCCTCGACGACATCCAAACCCTCTGGCACGCCTACACCGGCGGCGACCTGGCCGACACCTACCGCCGATCCATCACCGCATCCACCAGATCCGTCCACCAACCGAGCCCGCACCTACCCGATCCTCAGCACTGGCTCGACCACGCCCGTCAGACGTTCATGAGCGCCAGACCGCCGGAACAGATCCGACAGGTCCACTGCGCTGTCGCCGCCGCACTTCCAGGACACATTCTCGAGGACAGGCCCGGCCCTACCCACCAGCACGAAAACGATGAGATCCCAAGCGCAGACAACGAAGTCGAGGCAGGGCCCGGTCCGTGACCACACACCGATCCTCGAACCATCTACCAAGACCCGTGTCGTGGCGAAGATGACCCGGCCACACGGGCGACACGACCCCACCCGACCCGACACCCACCGGCGTCGACCCATCAGAGCCCGAAACATCCGAACTCGCGCACAACCATCGCCAGGAGAACCTGCCATGCCTGTAACCCGGGACCGATTCAACCGTGAAGCCGTCGAGCTGCGCAGCCTCGACATCGGTGACCACCGCGTCACCTACCTGCCCGACGGCGTCGCCCGGATCGACCCGGCCCGCTGGCTCCCCGACGCCGGGGAAGAGGTCTGGCGGCAGTTCGCCGACCTCATCGACGGCGACGGCTACCTCGCCGCCAGCGTCGGAGCGTTGCTGATCGAATACGGCAACCGCGCGATGCTGATCGACGCCGGATTCGGCCCCTTGGCCGTACCCACCCAGGTCGGACTACTCAGAGGTGGGAAACTGCTCGACAACCTCGCCGCCGCCGGCCGCACCGTCGCCGATCTCGACCTCGTCGCGCTGACCCACCTGCACATGGACCACCTCGGATGGCTGTGGCAGTCCCATCCCGACACCACCATCAACATCTTCGCCGGAATCCCGATCTTGGTCTCCCACACCGAATGGCAAAACCTCGACCTCGCGATCGCCGACGGCACACCACCACAGGTCCTCGACGTCATCGCCGCCCAGGTCCGCGCCATCGGTCAGGACGAGATCTTCCCCGGCGTACACGCCATCCCGACTCCAGGCCACAGCCTCGGTCACACCAGCTACCGACTCACCAGCGGCGGCGAGCACCTACTGGTCTTCGGCGACGCTCTCACCACCTCGGTCCAGATCACCTATCCGAACCTGACCAGCTCCGCCGACGACGACCCCGACCGAGCACGAGCCAGCGCGAGATGGCTCATCGACCAACTCACCCGCCCCGACACCTTCGGCTTCGGCATGCACTTCGCCGACATCCAATTCGGCCGCGTCGCTACGATCAGCGGCACCCACCACTGGCAGCCTGCCCCGACTACCGCCCTCTGACCCCTGGCAACGGCAGACGTCCGCCCTCGTCATCGAATCGCTCTGAGAGAGCAACCGATGACCGAACAAGACACCGCGCCCTCCCACCCCTCCGCAGCTGACATCAACAGGTGGATCGCTGTGCGGGAGATCGACAGCGAATCCGAACTGCACCTATCCGGGGACTGGGCGACCATGTGCGGGATCGACGATCCCGACTACCTCGTAGCCGACCTGCTCGGCTTCCATCAAGACGGACTTTCGGTGGCGACCGAAGGACCGGGGCCAGGACACCGCATGCCATGTCCTCGACACACGGCGTCCCTGCCGCCGCTGCGGTCCCGTACCAGCGATTTGGTGGCCGTTGCCAACGGTCGTCTCGTCGGAGGCGTCCTCAGCGGCGCCCGTCGTGCCACAGCCGATGTCGATACGGGTGAGGGACAACGGCACCTTGACGACGCCAACCACTCGGACTGTTGGACCGAAGACGTGCACATCCAGCCTGACAGGCACCGTGCCGAAATCGGCCGCGATCTGCTTGGGCTTCTGGCCGGGCCCTGGGTTACGGGACGCACACGACGTAGTCAGGGAAGTCCCGGGGGATAGGGCTTGAGCACGGTGTCCATCCTTCCAGCAGTGCGACACGGCACCACCGATCAGAATCGCCCGACGAACATACAACCGTGAGCTGCGGTCGTCTAACACCAAGGCGCGCGCTCACAACGCCCGAGTCGAGAACCAGCGCCGGAAACTCGACCAGGAGATCCGAAGACTGAACTCGCGTCCGGCGGCGGCGACGTTCGTCGCCTACCGGTCATCGGTCGAGACATTGACCCGCACGTACGACGTCGCGGAGAAGCGGTTGGCCACCGACACTCTCACGCCGGCAGGACACGAACTCGTCGACCAGGGGAGTGGCGAGGCCGCCAACAGCGTCTACCGTGCTCAACGCCATGGATGGCGACGGCGCCACAGAGAACGATCCGAGCGAGGACGAGCTCCGCATGCCGAGCATGCAGACTGAGCTGGCGGCGTTCGGTCAGGACCTCGTGGACCGATGGACCGGGGCTCTCTTCTCGCTGAGCCCGCGCAATCCGGACGCCGCTCGCCACTTCTGCACCAGCGCGCGCGAGGTCCTCATCGCCATGCTCGACCAGTCCGCGCCGGATGCTCTCGTCTTGGCCGATGACCCGACCTGCGACCGCACTGACCGAGGCGTACCGACCCGCCGTTCCAAGGTGAGATTCCTGCTGCACAGTCAAAGGCATAGGGGAGGACTCCACCGTGGAGCTCGTGGAGGAGGACATGGACAACCTCCTCACGCTGTTCCGGGCTTTCAACGACGGCACGCATGGGCATGCGGGACGCTTCACGATTACGCAGCTCAACGCGTTGCGGATCCGCGTCGAGTCAGCTATTGGCTTCATCCACACGCTCTGCGCGCCGTGAACAGCTGCCAGTGCGGCATCGCCGTCGCCAGGTGTGTCGATCTCCTGTGGGCTGTCGGTAACCTCCGTAATACTTAGGACACCGACATGCGACGAAGGACCTCATCTCTGTGACGATCACCCAGCAAGAGCTTGAGTCGCGGCTGTGGGCTGCCGCGAACGCGCTCCGCGGCCCCGTCGACCCGGCCGACTTCAAGACCTACGTCTTCCCGATGCTGTTCTGGAAGTGGATCAGCGACACCTGGGTCTTCGAGCACGACGAGGCGCTCGATGAGTATGGCGATGACCTCGACGACGAGATCGAGGCCGACTTCCACCGGTTCGAGATGCCCAAGGGCACGCTGTGGAGTGAGGTTACCGGCACGGTGGTCAACCTCGGTGCGGAGATAGCGAAGACGTTCCAGCGCATCGAGAAGGCGAACCCGCGCTCTCTGGCGGGTGTGTTCGGCGATGCGTCGTGGGGAAACAAGGAGCGCATCCCGGAGTCGGCGCTGCTGGGGCTGATCCAGGCGTTCAACCAGATTCGTCTCGACCCGTCAACCGTCTCCCACGACTTGCTGGGTGCCGGCTATGAGTACCTGCTGAAAAACTTCGCCGATGAGTCTGGCAAGAAGGCTGGCGAGTTCTTCACTCCGCGTGAGGTGGTGAGCCTTCTGGTTGGGATCTTGCAGCCGGAGCCTGGCGAGTCGGTCTATGACCCGACCTGCGGCTCGGGCGGCATGCTGGTCGCCACGATCAACCAGCTGCGTGAGTCCAGCAAGGACCACCGCACGCTGCGGGTGTACGGCCAGGAGATCAACCTGACCACGGCCTCGATCGCGCGAATGAACCTGTTCCTGCACGAGATCGAGGACTTTGACATCAAGCGCGGCGACACCCTGCGTATGCCGGCGTTCAAGGACACAGCGGGCGCCGTGCGCCGCTTCGATGTGGTGATCGCCAATCCGCCTTTCTCGCTGGCGAATTGGGGTGCTGACCGTTGGGCGGCAGACCCGCGGGCGTTTTGCGGGGTGCCGCCGGCCAAGAACGGTGACTTTGCGTTCGTGCAGCATATGGTCTCGTCGATGAACCCCGGCTCTGGCCGCGTGGGCGTCGTCATGCCGCACGGTGTGCTGTTTCGCGGCGGGGCCGAGGCGAAGATACGGCAGCGGCTCATCGAGAAAGACTTGCTGGAGGCCATCGTCGGCCTGCCGCCGAACCTGTTCTACTCGACGTCGATCCCGGCGTGTCTGCTGATCTTCCGTGACCAGAAGCCCGCCGAGCGCAAGGACCACGTCCTTTTCATCGACGGCTCGGCAAGGTTCAGCAAGGGCAAGAGCCAGAACGTCATGTCCGAGGGTGACGTCCATACCCTCGTCGACGCCTACCGCACCGGCGAGGACCCCGACGGTGACGGCGGCGCAGAGGTTCGGCTCGTTCGCTTCGAGGAGATTGAACAGAACGGCTTCGATCTGAACATCGGGCGGTACATCAAGGTCGCTGCCGAGGAGACCGCCGATCTGGGTACCGCACTCGTTTCCTACGCCGACGCCCGGCAGTGCCGCATAGGGACCGAAGTGGCCATGTTCGAGCGCCTCGCGGCCGCGGGCATCAACCTGAGCATGTTCGAGGCCGCCGATGAGTGAGTGGGAGGTGACGACACTGGGCAACGTTGCGTTGGTAAATCCGAAGGAGCCATCGCTCGAGGAATCCGCACCGTTCATTACGATGGCGGATGTTCGGGAATGGGGCGAGTTTGCTTCCCCCTCAGGTGAGCGGGGAACCCGCGGGGGAGTTCGTGCCCGTGGCGGAGACGTTCTAATGGCGCGTATTACTCCATGCCTAGAGAACGGAAAGATCGCAAAAGTTCCTGAAAGTCTCGATCGTGTAGGGGGGTCGACAGAGTTCATCGTCATCCGTGGCAGCTCAATTGTGTCGAGCGATTTTCTTTTTCTCTGGGCGGCGAGTGCCGAGACTCATCGTGCATCCGTGAATCTCATGGCCGGCTCGACTGGCCGTCAGCGTGTCTCGGCCCAGGACGTTGCTGACCTCCCCATCGCTCTTCCGACTCCGGCCGAGCAGCGTCGAATCGTCGATGTCATGGCCGCGGTGGACGCGCAGATCAAGTCACTGGCTGAAGAGAACGACCGGCTTCTTCAAGTGGCTCGAGCACGGCGATCCGAGCTCGTGAACGATGAGTCGGTTCCCGGGGTCCGTGCTGAGCAGGCATTCGACTTCTCGACGGGGGTACGACGGACCCCGGACCGAGCCACTGGGCCGAATATGACTCCCTACCTGCGCTCGGCCAATGTCGGCTATGGATCGCTTGACCTGTCGGACGTGCTCCAAATGAACTACGAGCCGCACGAACGCGAGAAGTTCAGCCTTCGATACGGTGACGTGCTCGTATCCGAAGGAAGTGCGAGCGCGAAGGCTGTGGGGATGCCGGCAGTATGGCGCGATGAGATTGCAGGCCCGGTCTGCTTCCAGATGACCCTGCTTCGTTTGCGCGCCATTGCGGACGTCTGCACCCCGGGCTTCGCCTTCCAATGGTGTTTGTGGGCATACGAGTCCGGCAGCTTCCTCGACGTTGCTGGCGGCACCAACATCAAACACATCAGTGCGAAGCGGTCGAGCCAGATGTTAGTGCGCCTGCCATCCGTCTCGAGACAGGAAGCAATCGCCGAAGAATTGGACGCTGTGAGTGCCCAGTTGACTTCGATGCGGTCTGAGCTCGCAGCCCTCCGGTCGTTCCGCTCGACCCTCCTGACGTCTCTTCTGAATCAGGAGATCGAGATCCCGGAGTCGTACGACCGCCTTCTCGGGGGAGTGTCGTGAGATGGGGTTCACCGAAGCGAGCACGATCCAGAAATCGCTGGTCGAGTGGGCCGAGGAAGCTGGCTGGGAGCCCATCGCGGGCGATGAGCTGCCGCGTGACGAGCACGATGTCCTCGTTGAGGACTGGGCGCGTGAGGCGCTGCTCGCGCTGAATCCTGAGCTCGTCGACGACTTCGAGTCGGCGGAGTTGGTGCTTCACGAGTTGAATCAGGCTGTCCTGGATGCCCACAACGGTCTGGTCGCGGCCAACGAGCTCGTGACCGTGATGCTGCGTGGGGACCATTCGTTCCCGACGATCGATGGTAAGCACGTTCCGCGCCGTCTGATCGACTTCGAGAATCTCGACAACAACCGGTTCACAGTCGCTGACGAGGTCACGATCGCCGGGGCCGTCAAGCCACGTCGGTTCGACGTCGTCTACTACGTGAACGGGTTCCCGCTGGTGGTGGCGGAGACAAAGACGCCGGTCAAGCAGCAGGTCTCATGGGTGAACGCCGCGAAGGACCTCTACGGCACCTACGAGGAGGAGTACCCGAACTTCTTCGCGACCAACGTCTTCAACATCGCCACGGAGGGTCTCGAGTTCCGGATGGCCCCGATCCGAGCCATACCGGATCCCGATTCGGAGATCTGGGCTCCGTGGGGTTCGACGGAAGATGACCCGAAGGTGGTCACGGGCCCGGCTCGTGTCGAGCGGGCGGCGCGGCTGCTGCTGCGGCCGGAGACGGTCTTGCCGATCCTGAAGGATCTGGTGATGTTCCGTCACGCACGAGACGCCTCCGAGGTCGATATCAAGTTCCTGCCGCGGTATCCGCAGTTCGAGGCGGCGCTCGGGATCCACCGGAAGGTTCTCGCCGGCCGTCCGGGCGGTCTGATCTGGCATCACCAGGGTTCGGGGAAGACGGAGCTGATGGCGTTCGCTGCGGCGCGTCTGCTGCGCGACCCGGCCGTGGCCGAGGCGTTTGGTGGTGCGCCGACGGTGATCGTGATCGCCGACAGGAAGGATCTGGTGCGCCAGACCGCGGAGATGTTCGAGACCGCCGGCATGCCGCGGATGAGTGTGCCCAAGAACCGGCGTGAGCTGTTCGCGCTGCTCCGTAGCGGGGAGCCCGGAGTCATCATCACTACGGTGCACAAGTTCGCTGAGGCCGGGCATCTCAACGACCGTTCGAACATCGTCGTGCTGGTCGATGAGGCACACCGTTCCCAGGAGGGGAAGTTCGGCGAGGCGTGGCGTGCGGCGGTGCCGAATGCGAAGTTCTTCGGCGCGACGGGGACCGCGATCCAGGACAAGGACCGCTCCACGTTCAAGCTCTTCGGTGACCCGGACGACCTGGACTTCGTCATGTCCCGGTACACACCGGAGCAGTCGATCGCCGACGGGTTCACCAAGCCCGTGATCGTGGAGGGCAGGTCGGTCGGCTTCAGCCTCGACAAGGAAGCCCTGGACGAGGCCTTCGATGAGCTGGCGGCCGATGAGGGCCTGGAGGAGGACGAGAAGGTCTACCTGTCTGGGAAGGCCTCCCACATCGAGACGATCCTCTCCAACCCGGAGCGTGTTGCCGCGGTGTGTGCCGACATCGTCGATCACTTCCTGACCTTCGTTGCGCCGCTCGGGCAAAAGGCCCAGGTTGTCGCCTACAACCAGAGCCTGGTCATCGCCTACGCCCTCGCGATCGAGGCGGAGCTGGAGCGTCGTGGTGCATTCATGCCTGACGGTCGGCTGCGTGAGGTCGGCGTGGTCATGCACGTCGCCGACAGTAAGGACACTCCGAAGGAGTACAAGAAGTACCTGCTCACCCCTGAGCAGGAGGAAGCGCTGAAACGCCGGTTCAAGAAGGTCGACGATCCGATGTCGTTCGTGGTCGTCACCGCGAAGTGGATGACCGGCTTCAATGCGCCCATCGAAGGTGTGCTGTATCTGGACAAGCCGGCGAAGGACGCGAACCTGTTCCAGACGATCACCCGCCCCAACCGTCCGTGGAAGAACCCGATCACCGGGCAGCGCAAGGACTACGGACGCGTCGTCGACTACATCGGCCTGGCGAAAGCCATCGGCAATGCGGTCGCCGGCCCCCATGCGAAGGGCGGGGACGAGGAGGAGCTCAACGTCACCGACGCCTCCAAGCTGGCCGGGAAGTTCGTCACCGACCTCACGCGCCTGCTGCATCTGTTCAGCGGCATCGACACGACCGACTCCTCGTTCGACTCGCTCGCCGAGGCCCACGAGCGAATCCCTGAGGGAAGCGCCGGGCGCACGGAGTTCGTCGAGACCTACGTCGCGCTGCAGACCGTGTGGGAGTTCCTCGACCCGCACCCGATGCTGCTTCCGTTCAAACAGCAGCATTTCTGGCTCGCGAAAGTGTACGAGTCGATCCGCCCGAGGGACGTCTCGAAGGCGTTCCTGTGGGCGCGCCTCGGCGCGAAGACCACGAACCTTGTCCACGGTCACATGAACGAGGTGGCTGTGAGGACGATGCATTCGAAGACCGTCACACTCGACGCTGCGGGCCTGGCTCTCGTCAAGAGGATCGCCGAGCAGTTGAGGCTTCCGGAGGCCGGATCGTCGGAGACGGGCACTGATGACGTGTATCAGCAGGTCCTCGACTCGATCGAGGCACGTCTGCGGCGCAGGTTCGAAGACACTGAGAGCCCGGTCTACAAGTCGCTGGCGGAGCGGATCGAGAAGCTGCGCACGAAGGCGATCGAGAACGTCGAGGACTCGCTCGCGTTCCTCGAAGCCGCGCTGAAGATCGCGCAGGACGTTGTCGCCGCCGACCGTGCGGCGGAGCAGGGCGACGAATCCGCCCTGGAGCAGCTCGCGGATCCGAAACGCGGGGCACTGACCCAGATCGTCGAGGAGAACACACCTCCAGGGCTGCACAAGATCGTCCCGGACATCGCACTCCGCATCGACGAGATCGTCGTCGAGGTCGCCTACGCCGGCTGGACTTCAAGCGATGCCGGCGACAAGAGGGTCCGGCGTGAACTCCGCACCGTCCTGAAGGACTTCAGCCTCCCGGTCAAGGGCGCGCTGTTCGATCGGACGTACGAGTACGTGCGGGAGAACTATTGAGGACGCCGTCGTGATCGTGCGGGCCGTGGTGAAACGGCCGAGCTGAGCAACAGGAGTTCCAGGCATCCTCGCGAACTGATCGACCGCAACGCTGTCGATCAGTTCCTGGAGTCTCCCGATCTTCGAGAGACGCTCACCGACGCGGCGATGTTGCACGAGCGCGCGTTCGACAAACTCACAGGAGCTCTCACCGGGGAGAACGGGCGTGGGAACCGCGATGAACCTTGAAGAGCCAATCCTCCCTGCCGTTAGGAGGGCATGATCATGCGTATGGCTCTGGATGCTGCTGCGGCCCGAAAGCTGCCCACGATGATCAAGAGGTTGCAGCAGCTTGTCGATAGCGAGTCGCCATCGACGTCGGCGCGTCATCTCGAGGAGTGCGCGGAGCTGATCGAGCCCTGGCTGTCCTCGGCGCTCCGTCGTTCCGTCGCGGTCGACCGAGTTGGGGAGAACGTGCATCTGGTCGCGCGAGCACCCGTTCCGCGAGTGCTGGTACTGGGGCACTTCGATACGGTCTGGCCGGTCGGCACGATCAGCGACTGGCCTTTCTCGATCGATGAGAACTCCCGAATAGGGCGGGGGCCAGGCATCTTCGACATGAAGGCTGGCATCGTGCAGGCGCTCACCGCCATCGAGTCGCTTCCCGATCCGGATCACGTGAGTGTGTTGCTGACCAGTGACGAAGAGGTTGGTTCGGCTACGTCTCGTGCGCTGATCGCGGAACTGGCGCAGGATGCCGGTGCCGTGCTGGTGTGTGAGCCGTCCGCTGATGGGGGAGCTGTCAAGGTCGCGCGGAAGGGGATCGCGAACTACGAGGTCGTGGTGACCGGTCGTGCGGCGCACGCCGGCCTCGAGCCTCATCTGGGTGTGAACGCGAGCGTCGAACTCGCGCATCAGATCATTCGGTTCACAGCGATCGGCGATTCGGACCGTGAGACCTCGGTGGTTCCGACGCTGGCTTCCGCCGGAACAACCGTGAACACGGTGCCAGAGTCCGCACGTGTGCATGTCGACGCGCGGTCGTGGACGGTCACTGAACTCGAGCGGGTCGATGCTGCGATGCACCGGCTGACCGCGCAGCTCGCCGGTGCCGTGGTCAGTGTCGCCGGAGGCATCGAGCGACGCCCGTTCGAAGAGACTGTCGCTCGCACTTTGTATACCGAGGCAGCCACTGCTGCGACTGCGCTCGGAATCGGGCCCTTGGCAGCGGTGCGGTCGGGAGGTGGGTCCGACGGCAACCTGACCGCAGCGCTCGGCATACCGACCCTGGACGGGCTCGGTGCCGTCGGGGGCCATCCGCACGCATGGAACGAACACGTCCTCATCGACACGATGCCCGAGCGTGCAGCGCTGCTCGGTGCGTTGCTGGCTCGAATCACAGGTCAGTCCCATTCGCACTGAACTCGAAAGCGAGCCATGGCTCTCACACAGGCACAACCCCCTCGGCCGGGTGGTACGAATGAGATATGCGGCTACTGATTCTCGGCGGCTCCTGGTTCCTCGGCCGAACCATCGCCGAACAAGCAATCGCCGACGGTCACGACGTCACGACGTTCCGTCGGGGCCGGACCGGCAGTGATGTCGTCGGCGTCAATACGATTCGCGGCGACCGCACCGACCCTGCTTCCCTTGCTCGTCTCGCTGAGGCCGGCCCCTGGGATGCCGTGGTCGACACATCGTCCTTTGTGCCACGGGAGACCCTCGCTCTCACGCGTGCGTTGGAGCCGGTCACCACCAGGTACGTCCTGGTGTCAACCGTGTCGGTTTACGAGGGATGGCCGATACACCCGCTTACAGAGGACTCGCCGACTCTGGATTGTCCTGCCGACGCGGGACCCGACTATGGATACGACGGCGACCCCGGTCCGACAACGTACGGCTTCGGCAAGGCTGGATGCGAGCGCGCCGTCCTCGAAGTGTTCGGACCGGACCGGACTCTACTCTTGCGGCCCGGCGTGATCCTCGGCCCGTGGGAGTACGTAGGCCGCCTCGAATGGTGGCTGCGACGCATGGTGCGCGGGGGGCGCGTGCTGGCGCCGGGGCAGCCTGGACGGTCGATTCAGCCGATCGACGTACGTGATGTCGCCGCCTTCGCTCTTCGTCCGCACTTGACGGGAACCTTCAATGTCGTGGCGAAAGGCCGCGACACGATGGGGGACATGCTGACCGCGTGCTCCGCCGTGACCGGCAGTACAGCCGTCCTCGAGTGGGTGACTGATGAGCAGTGGCTCATCGAGCAAGGTGTGCGGCAGTGGACGGAGCTGCCGTTGTGGCGTTCCTACCACGGTGCATGGTCGGTCGACGCCGAGCGCGCACGGCAGGCTGGGCTCACGTGCCGGCCGATCCATGCGACAGTCGCCGATACCTGGCAGTGGTTGCTTGATGGAGGGGCGGCAGTTGAGCATGAGCGTGCCGGCGAACTGGGGATCACCCCTGCGCGCGAACGTGACATCTTGCGGTTGTGGGACGCCGTGCAGCTCGACCACTGCGGTGCCTGATTCCTACTTCGGAAGTGCTCTTATCCCGGTTGTACGGGACAACGAGACTGCGGTGAAGTCCTCGATCGCGGCACCGAGCTGCAACGCCTCTACGGCTCCGCGATAGCGGGCGGTACCGAGCATGCGGGACAGTGCATGCAGTCGTAATGCGATCGCCTCGGTACGGCGGGCGGCAGGCAACTCGAACACCGGTTGCAGGGCTGTCTGCGCGCCCGCGAGGTCATCGCGAAGGGTGCGCGCCGCTCCGAGATCTACCTGGGCGCCGAGTGCGCCGAGCACCCAACGTTGTTCGACGGGAATCTGCTCGAACAGGTGGACTGCGTCCGATGCCTCACGTTCAGCTTGATCGCCGTCGCCGAGCGCCACATAGGCGGCACCGGCGCAGAGCGCGCGGCGTGGCCGACCGAACGAGAGTTCCCCGCCGACCGCATCGAGCAGCGTGTCATTGCCTGCCTGATCGAGTTGATCTGTTGCGGCATCGAGTTCGGATCGAACCTCGCCGCGTGCACCCAGCAGGGCGAGAGCGCGCGCGTTCACCGAATGCAGACGTGCCCGTGCGGTTCCTGCGGGCGCGGTCGACAGGGCGGCCGCCGCGATTGCATGTGCGCGGCGCGGGTGCCCTGACCAGAACGCGAGAGTGACCTGAAGGGCGCGCGCCCATGCCTGTAGCGATGGATGGTCGATCACGGAGCCATAGGTGTAGGCGGCGCGGGCTTGCTCCTCAGCTGCCTCGACCAGTCCGAGATCCCATGTGACCGACGACAGCAGTCCACAGACCTGACCGGCGAGGAGGTACAGCTCCGCTTGCTGCAGCGGCTTGTGGGTGCGGTCGAGCTGCTGATAGATCGTGTCACGTAGCAGAACAAGGTCGCTGAGCATGTCGAGCGGTGGTGTCACGTAGTAGGCGCCAGCGGCGTGTCCGGCGGCCGCATGGAGGTGCTCCAGGGCGGATGGATCGAGTGCCGAGGCGGCTTCGAGCGCGTGGCTCACCGATTCGTGTGCTGCGTTCACTGCCAGCTCCTTCTCCGTGGCGGCGGTAGCGGTGTCGGCTCGGGGCAGGCCGAGCAGTACGGAGGCCGGTTCACCGAACCAGGTTTCGAGAACGTGACGAGCCGGGACACGAGGCGGTCCCGACACGCCCTGCATCCACCGCTTCACCGCGCTGCGCGAGATTCCTGCCGCGATGCCGAGTTCGTCGGCTCGACGGCTGAATTCACGCACGAAGTCACTCGTGCTGATTCCCCTCTGAATGGCGAGCTGTTCGAGCCTCGTCCGTGGCTGCACCATTCCTGTCTCCAGCCTTCCCCTCATGGTCCGACGGTATCTGTATTCCACCCCACGAAGACGATGTCGCGAAAGAAATGGGCTGGATACGGGCCCAAGTGGGCCGACACGGCTCAGGTATGGGCCTGGTGCGCAGGGTGATGCTGAGGACAGGCCCCGGCGTCGGGTCGACGAACAATGTTGAGTCCTCGGCGCCGGGTGTCGACCAGCATCGTCAGGAGGGCAATGGGATTGGACTGCGTAGCCGCACGTCTCCTCCGGCGAGACACATCGTTCACAGTTCGATCGATATTTCGGGAGTATCCCCTTGCCTACAGTGCAATCCGGCATTCCCCCTTCCAGTCGATGCCCCGCCGGGCATGGTTCACCCCTCGACGTCGACGGCACACTCCGTGTCCCGATCTATACGGACGGCTTCGCTGCGGACCCGCACGCCGCGTACGCCCACATGCGTGATCGGTTCGGGTCATTAGTACCGGTGTGGCTGGCACCGGGTGTTCCGGCGACGTTGGTGATCGGCTACTGGACTGCGCTCCGGATCATGAACGATCCGGAGCACTTTCCTGCCGATCCCAGCCTCTGGCAGCGGGGCATCCCGGCGGAGTGCCCCGTGCGGCCGATGATGGAGAAGCGACCTAATGCTCTGCGCAGCAGTGGTGTCGAACACGCCCGCTACCGATCGGCCACGGTTGATGCCCTCTGCCGGGTGGACTTGGTCGATCTTCACGGGGTGGTCGAGCGCAGCGCTGTGGGCCTGATCAACGGGTTCGGTGCCCAGGGGCGGGCTGATCTGCTGGGCGACTACGCGCTCCCGTTGGTGTTCGAGGTGATCGGCGAACTGATCGGCTGCGACCCTGACGTCAGCGAGCGGGCCGCCACCGGTATGGCGATGATGTTCGACACCACCGAGGCCGCCGCCGAGGGGAATCAGTTGGCGGTGCAGGCGCTGGGTGAGCTCGTCGCTCGTAAACGCGCTCGTCCGGGCAAGGACATCACTTCCTGGCTGCTGTCTCATCCGGCGGCGCTGGATGATGAGGAACTGGTCCATCAGCTGTTCACCCTGTATGCAGCTGCGAGCGAGCCCCTGACGAATCTGATTGCCAACACGGTGTCGCTGATGATGACCCGCCCGGATTTCGGAGGCAGGGTTGTCGAGGGCGCGGTGTCGACGCGTGACGCGTTGACCCATGTGTTGTTTCGTGATCCGCCACTGGCGAACTTCTGCTTCAGCTATCCCCGGCAGCCGCAACTCATCGACGAAAAGGTCTGGGTGCCAGCGCATCAACCGATCGTGATCAGCCTCGCTGCCTGCAACAACGACCCGGCAGTCCTGGGCGGCAACATCTACGGCAACGAATCCCACCTGGGTCTCGGCGCCGGACCACACCGCTGCCCCGCCCGGACGCCGGCTGAACTGATCGCCGGTGACGCGATCGACCAGCTCCTCGACGCCTTACCCGAGATCGAACTCGCGGTCCCGGTCGAGCAGTTGAGGTGGCGACCGGGACCGTTCCACCGGTCTTTGGAAGCGCTGCCGGTCGTCTTCAAACCTATTTCTTCACTTCCTCTTTCGTCCACCCGCTGACTGTTAGGCAACTTGTGATGACTGATCTACATCCCGTCCCCGCCGTCACTCCTGCTTCTGCTTCCGCTCCGGTCGTGTTGGATGTCACCGGCGACGACATCCTCGGTGAGGCAGTCACGCTGCGCGACCGTGGTCCGCTGGTCCGCGTGGTATTGCCCGACAATATCCCTGCCTGGGCGATCACCGATTCCGAGGTATTCAAGAACCTGTTCACCGACTGGCGCGTTTCCAAAGACGCCCACCAGCATTGGCCTGCATTCCGCTCCCGCGAGGTGCCGCCGGACTGGCCGTTGATCACGTGGGTGTCGGTGCGCAACATGTTCACCGCCTACGGCAAAGACCACCAGCGCCTGCGCAAACTCATCGGTCCCGCCTTCACTGCCCGCCGCGTCACCGCGCTACGTCCCCAGATCAAGCAGATCGTCACCGGACTGCTCGACGATCTCGCCGCCCGTCCCGACCGCACGGTGATCGACCTGCGTGAGGACTACGCCACCCAAGTGCCATTGCGAGTCATCTCCGCGTTGATGGGGGTCCCAGACGACCTGCAGCCACGCCTTCGGGTGTGCGTCGATGAGATCTTCTCCACCAGCCCCCAACGTGACCCGCAGGCCACGTTCATCGAACTGGTCGAGACCCTGTCTGCTCTGGTCGCGCGCCGTCGTGTCCATCCGGGCGAAGACATGACCAGCTTGCTCATCAGCCACCGCGACGAGCAGGCCGACCGGCTCACCGAAGAGGAGTTGGTCCACACGCTGTTGCTGGTGATCAGCGCCCGCTACGAGACCACCGTCAACCTCATCGACCAGGCCATCTATCAGGTATTGACCACGCCCGAACTGCTGAGGCAACTGCGGACCGGCACCGTCACCTGGTCGCAGTTGATCGAAGAAACCTTGCGGCATGCACCACCGGTGGCGAACCTGCCGCTGCGCTACGCGATCGCCGATATCGACATCGCCGACGTGCAGATCAAGGCCGGGGAAGCGATCATCGCCGGGATCGCCGCAGCCAACCGCAACCCCCACCGACACGACCCCAACCCCGACGCCTTCGACCCCGCCCGCCCGAACAAAGAACACCTGTCCTTCGGATACGGGCCGCATCACTGCCTCGGCGCGGCTCTGGCCCGCCTCGAAGCCGTCGAAGCCCTGCCCGCCCTGTTCGGACGCTTCCCCGAACTCACCCTCGCCGTCGAGACAGACGAGCTGAAACCGTTGCCCAGCTTCATCTCCCACGGACACCAGTCCCTGCCCGTCTACCTGGACAGGGCGCCCCCCCACAAACCGGGGGGGGGGGGGGGGGGGCAGCCCCCCCCCC
>NZ_JARWRU010001052.1 GCF_029867845.1 Nocardia farcinica
GCACCACGAAGAAGCGTACGAGTAAGAAGGCCGCTGCCGCGGAGGAGAGCAACTGATGGATCAGCGTCCGCTGCTGCGGGACCTCATCGACATCAAGGAGCATGTCGCCGGATCCGACTACGTACTCACCCTCGCCGACGCGGTCACCGAGGCGGGGTCGACGAAGGCGGTGCAGGACTATGTGCTCACCGACCGGCTGCTGGAGAACTTCGATCAGGCGCTGGCGCTGATCAAGTCGGCGCTGGACGGGCACACCTCCAAGCCCGCCTTCCTGCACGGCTCGTTCGGCGCCGGTAAGTCGCACTTCATGGCGGTGCTGTACGCCCTGCTTTCCGGCAATCCGGTGGCGCGGGGACGCAGCGAGTTCGATTCGCTGCTCACCGCGCACGAGTGGCTGCACTCGGACGGCAAGAAGTTCCTGATGGTGCCGTATCACATGATCGACGCCAAGGCGATGGAGCAGCGGGTGCTCGGCGGCTACGTCGATTTCGTGCGGGCCAAGCACCCCGAGGCGCCGATTCCGCCGGTGTATCGCACCGACGCGCTGTTCACCGACCTGTGGGCGCTGCGCGAGTCGATGGGTGAGCAGCGGTTCCTGGAGGTGCTCAACAAGGGGCAGGCCGCCGAGGAGGACGACGAGTGGGGTGAGACCACCGCGTTCTGGACCACCGACAAGGTGGACACCGCGCTGTCGGCTTCGGAGTCGCACGACGGCGGCGGGCTGAACCTGGTGCACCCCAGCACCCCGCAGGAGCTGCGCGCCAAGCTGGTCAACGACGCGGGCACCCATCTGCTGCCGGGTTTCGCGGCGCGCGCCGCGGAGGACGAGAGCGGTTTCATCTCCCTCGACGCCGGTCTGAGTGTCATTGCCGCGCATGCCAAGTCGCTCGGCTACGACGCCATCATCCTGTTCCTCGACGAGCTCATCCTGTGGCTGGCCAGCCTCATCCACGACGAGAAGCGGGTGGCGCGCGAGGCCAGCAAGATCACCAACTTCCGGGAGGGCGGCGACGCGCGGCGCGCGATTCCGATCGTGTCGTTCATCGCCCGCCAGCGCGACCTGCGCGAACTGGTCGGTGAGGAACTCGCGGGCGCGGCCGAGTCGGCGATCCAGGACGCCCTCAACCACGCTTCGGGCCGGTTCGACCTGATCAGTCTCGAGGATCGCAACCTGCCGCAGATCGCGCACGCCCGTCTGCTGAAGCCGCGCGATGAGGAAGCGGCAGCCAGGATCAACGAGGCGTTCGAGAAGACCAAGCGTCTCGGACCGAAGGTGTGGGACACCCTGCTGGGTTCCGACGAGAGCACCACCGGCGCCGACGAGGCATCCTTCCGGTTGAGCTACCCGTTCTCCCCCGCCTTCCTCGACACGCTGGTCCACATCTCCGCCGCTCTGCAGCGTTCCCGCACCGGCCTCAAGCTGATGGGCCAGTTGCTCGCCGACCACCGCGACGAACTGCGCCTCGGTGATCTGGTGCCGTTGGGCGACCTGTACGAGCAGCTCACCCGCGGCGGTGACCGGCCCTTCGTCGCGGACAAGAAGGTGTTGTTCGACGCCGCCGACAAGCTCTACAAGACCCGTCTGCGCCCCTACCTGCTCAGCAGTTGCGAGGTCACCGAAGACGACGTCGACGCCTACCTGCACCGGCGGGAGACGATCACCGACCCGAAGCTGGCGGGCAATTGCAGGAAGTTCGTCGGCCAGAACCGCCTGGCCTGCACGGTGCTGCTCGCCGCGCTCGCCCCGAGCGTGCCCGCGCTGCGCGACTTGACCATCCGACGCCTCGGCGCGCTCAACCACGGCTCGATCACCAGCATGATCCCCGGCCGGGAAGAGGGCGTCATCAAGGACATGGTGGGCGAGTGGGCGGCCCGGTTCCCGGAGATCAAGCTCACCGGCACCGACGCCAATCCGGGTGTGCGGCTGGAACTCTCGGGCGTCGACGTGGAGTCGGTGCTGGCCAACGCACAGGTCAACGACAATCCGGCGAACCGGCTTGCCCTGGCGCGGGATCTGCTCGCCGAGGAGTTCGGCCTGGATCGGGCCGACGGCCGTTTCGGCGCCGACGAGCTGCGGTTCGTGTGGCGCGGCTCCAATCGCGTCGCCGAGGTGGTGTTCGGCAATGTCAGCGACGAGGACGCGTTGCCCAACCACGATCTGCAACCCAGCAGCGAGAACCGCTGGCGCATCGTGGTCGACCTGCCCTACGACGAGGGCAATCTCGGTCCGGTCGAGGACGCCGACCGCATCCGGCGGTTGAAGGAAGAGCAGGGCGGCAACCACCCCCGCACGGTGGCGTGGCTGCCCTCGCATCTGTCCAAGCCGCGCTGGGAGGATTTCCGCCGTCTGCTGGTGGTGACCAAGGCGCTCGCCGACCCGGCCCGCTTCGACACCCAATACGCCCAGCACCTCAACCCCGACAATCGGGCCAGCGCCAAGCAACTGCTGGAATCCCAGCGCGAAACGCTGCGCAAACGAGTGCTGGCGACCTTCAAACAGGCCTACGGCCTCGCCGAACGCAAGGCCGACGACGTCACCAACGATCTCGACCAGCCGTTCCACCCGCTGCCCGATATCGACGGACTGACCGTCTCGATCGGACAGTCGATGCACGACGCCATCCGCACCCTCGCGGGCAAGCTGCTCGCCCACCAGTACCCCGACCACCCGAACTTCGATCCCGACAACACCGGAACCGCGGTGAAACCCGCGGACGCGAAAACCGTGCTCGTCCACGTGAAGGGTGCCGCCGAAGCGCGCGACCACCGGGTGGAGGTGCCCGCGAAGGACCGGGCGCTCATGCGCCGGATCGCCGAGCCGCTCGGCCTCGGGCACCAGAAGGAGGCGTATTTCGAGCTGTCGCGGCGCTGGGCCGACCACTTCCGCAAGTACGCCCAGCACGCGGGCGAGACCGGCGATCTGTCGGTGATCTCGCTCAAGGACTGGATCGACCTGCCGCAGCCGCGCGGCCTGGAGTCGCATATCGCGAACCTGGTGGTCGCTTCCTTCGCCGAGATGGACGACCGGATCTGGGTCCGCGGTGGCGTGCCCATCGACACTCCCGAGCTCACCAAGATCGGCAGCGGCAGCGATGCCCTGCGCACCCAGCCGCTGCCCGGCGAGGCGGACTGGGACACCGCGCGCAACCGGTTCGAGGTGATCTTCGGCGGCAAGCCGCCCACCTTGCGGCGCGGCGCGCCGGTGCAGCTGTTCGCCCGCCAGATCGTCGAAGCCGCGACCGCCTACCGCGACTCCGCTGCCCGGCTGGTCGAACAGTTGGAAAAGCACGCCGACTTCCTCCAGCTCGACGACAGCGTGCCCACCGAGCGCCTCGCGCTGGCCCGCCGTTCGCTCGAGTTGCTGACGGTGCTCACCTCCGGCGGCAGCGGCTCGGCCGGTGCCAAGAAGACGGTCGAAACGCTGGCCGGATTCGACCTCGGCGAGGTGAGCGCGGACCGGCTGGCCACCTCGATCAAGTCGGCCGACAAGGTGATCAACGCGCTGACCCATGCGGCCTGGCACAACCTCGAGCAGGCCAAGCTGCTCGGACCCGAGGGCGCCACGCTGCTGGACTCGTTGCGCAGCACCGCCCGCGCCGACCAGCGCTCGGGGGACCTGGTCGAGGCACTGCGCGCCGCCGACTCCAAAGTCACCGCGCTGACCCGCAAACGTCTCGAGGAAGCCGAACGGCAAGCGCGCCTGGAGAAGCAGCGCGCGGTGCAACACGGAGAGCAGCCGCCGGCGTCCGTCACTCCGCCCGCTGCCGGGTCGCGAGATACCGTCCCCACCGATCGGGCCGATGACGTCGACCTCGGCACCCCGACGAGCAATCCGCCCCTTGACGGCACGACGCCGACGCCAAGGGCGACCTCGGGCATCTACACCGCACCCGTCATCGAATCGCTGGCCAAGCTCCGCGCCGAGCTGGCGCAGCTCGACCCCGGTGTCACCGTCGAGATCACCTGGAAAGTCGTTCCATGACGAGTGCCACCGTGACCACCGCGCTTCGCCTGTCTCGCACAACGGTCGCCCAGTACCTCGCCTCGCAGAAACGGACACTGTCCGACTGGCTCGGTGCGAAAGGCGAGCCGAAGACCGTCCTGCTCCGCGGGGAACCGGTGTGGGAGGGCGACGATGTTCTGACGCTCGCCGACGGCAGGCGGGCACGGGTCTCGACCGCGGCCTCGCCACTGGCGGTGCACGAGACGGTGCTCGCACACGCCCGCGAGATCGATCCCGACCCGCGTGTGCTGGTGGTGCTCACCGACGTCGAGGAGCACGACCTCGATCCGGGCATCCTGGTGCGCACCCTGCGCGGTCGCATCCACACCGTGGACCGCTGGGACATCGTCCGCGAAACCTTCGGCGCCACGGATCTGGACCCGCTGCTCAAGCGGGCGAGCTGGGCCTGCGAGGCACTGCTCGACGCCAGTGGAGCGCAGGGGTGGCCGACCTCGCTGGCCGGCGGAGTACTGTCCCGGGTGCCCGCGCTCACCGCACTCACCAGGCGCAGGCTCGGCATCAGCGGCGAGGTCGACCGGATCGACCCCCTCGCCCTGCTGGAGTGGACCCAACGCCCGGGCGGCCCGGAGCTGCTGCTGGATCTGCGCGCGCCCGAACGCGACGGCATCATCGAATTCCTCAGCGAGCAGGAACAAGCCGGGGCGACCGGCGCGGTGGTGACCACCCTCGCCCGCACCGGGCACGGTTCCGAGGCCGTCGCCTACGGGCTGGTGTGCGCGGCGTTGTGGACCCACGCGGGCAACGACAGCGCGGTGTACCAGGCGCGGGGACGGGTCGAACGCTGGCTCGGTGAACAGCCGCCCGCGATCGGCGAACGCCTGGACCACATGCTCGAAACCTTCGGTCGCACCTGCGAGGACTACCTGCGCGACCAACTGGTGAGAGCCCGTGCGGCGGCCGACCCGCACGACGAGACCGACGAACAGGCGCGCGACGCCAGGAAGACCGCCGACACCGTCCTCGCCCGCGCCGACCAGCTCGTGCGCCAGTTCGGCGCCGTCTCCGCCGCCCAGCGCAGCCCGCTGCTCACCGCGGGACTCGAAGCCCGCTTCGCGGCGGCGGGTATCGCGCTCGGCCGCGGTGTCGTCGAGGAGATCGACACCGCCGTCGCCGCGCTGCGCGCCCACGAACTCGCCGCCGACCACCGAGTCCGGGTGGGCCGCGTACGGATGGCGCAGCGGCTCACCCGCTGGCTGCACACCGAACCCGATTGCACCTGTGACAGTGTCGGGGCCGCCCTCGACCGGCACATGCGCGACACCGCCTGGGCCGATCGCGCCCTCGACTACCTCGACGCGGGCGGTGACGACGACCCGGCCCTGCGCGTCGCGTTCGAGACCATCGCGAACCGTGCCCGAGCCCTGCGCAGGGAGTTCGACCGGGAGTTCACGAAGAACCTGGCGGTGTGGACGGAGGCGGGCTCGTCACCGGGCGAGATGCTCACCGTCGAGACCTTCCTGCACCGGGTGGTCCGGCCGCTAGCCGCCGACCCCCGGGTGCTGCTGGTGGTGGTCGACGGCATGAGCGCGGCCATCGCCACCCAGCTGGCCGGTGAGCTGCGCGGCTCGTTCGCCGAATTCGATCCCCTGCCCGGTTCGGACGAGCCGTACCGGCGCAGTATGGTCGCCGCCCTGCCCAGTCTCACGGCGGTCTCCCGTACCTCACTGTTCGCGGGCACGCTCATGAAGGGGGATCAGAAGACCGAACAGCGCCTGTTCCCGCAGCACAAGTTCTGGGGCGGGAAGCGGGCCGCGGTCTTCCACAAGAACGATCTGCGTAGCAGCCCCGGCGAGCGCTTCGGCGCCGACCTGGGCGCTGCCCTGTCCGATCCCGACTGTCACGTCGCGGTGGTGCTGAACACCATCGACGACCGGCTGTCCAAGGAAGCCAAGCTCGACGACGCCGACTGGCAGACCCGCGAGATCGGCGACCTGCGGGCACTGGTCTCGGTGGCCACCGCTCAGAACATGGTCGTGCTCATCACCAGCGACCACGGTCACGTGATCGACCGCCACGGCGTGGCGGTCGCGGCCACCACCGCCGAGTACGCCCGGCACCGGCTGCCGACCGGCGAGTTCGATCGTCTCGCCGACAGCGAGATCGCGCTGCGCGGCCCGCGCGTCGTCTGGCCAGAACCGGGCGCCTCGATCGTGGCGCTGTGGGACACCGACTCCCGCTACACCGCCCAGAAGGCGGGCTACCACGGCGGCGCGTCTCTCGCCGAGATCACCATCCCCGTCCTGGCCTTCCTGCCGTTCGTCGCCACCCCGCCCAAGGACTGGCGTGAGCTCGGCGACCAACGCCCGACCTGGTGGCGCGACGACACCGACCCGTTGCCCAAACCGCCCACCCCCACCGTCGAACGCAAGCAGCGGACACGAACGGGAAGGAAGGCCGCCGAGCACCTCGCGGGCCAGATCACCCTCGACATCCCCCTGCCCGAGGAGACACCTCCACCCGCGCCGAGCGATCCAGTCGACGACCTCGTCTCGGGCCTGCTCGCCTCCGACGTCTTCGCTGTCCAGCTCGAACAGCTGGGGCGCAAACCTGCCCCGGGCAAACTGGAAAAGGCGATCCGCGCCCTGTTGAACGGCCCGCAGTCGACCACAGCCCTCGCCCAGCGCGTGGGCGATCCCCCCACCCGCGCGGCCGGCTTCGCGGCCATCCTCGGCCAGGTGCTCAATGTGGACGGGGCGCAGGTGCTCGAAACGCTCGCCGACGGGCGGACACTGCGGCTTCACGTGGGGCTGCTGCGCACCCAGTTCGGGCTGCGATAGAACTCCGTCCTGGCGGCCCAGAGCCACACCACACATCGCGCAGGTCGCCTCGAAGTTGTTTCGCATGACACCTCGTCTCACAAGGGAAACGAACAGCACCGACACCGGGCCGGAGCCAGAATGACTCGAGGCACCGACAACGTCTCCGGTCAGCGACCGGCCGTCGCGGGCGCCGACGTTCGGACCGCCCGTGCGAGACTGTCCGGGTGAGTAACCAATCGCCCCAGGTCAGCGCGGCCCGCAGGCGCGCGGTCATCGACGCGCTGCGTCGCGGAGCGGTCCCCGAGAGCGGGCTGGATCTGCTCGCCACCGGTCTCGGCCGATTCGAGGCCGCGCTGGATGCGGAACTGGATGTCGTGGAGTCGGGCGGCGCGGTGTTCAAGGCCGTGCGCGGTGAATACGGATCGGGTAAGACCTTCTTCGCGCGGTGGCTCGGCGAGCGGGCGAAGCGGCGCAACTTCGCGGTGTCGGAGGTGCAGATCTCGGAGACCGAGACTCCGCTGCACAAGCTGGAGACGGTGTACCGGCGGCTGACCGAACGTCTCACCACAGCCAGTTTCCCGCCAAGCGCGCTGCGCCCCGTGATCGACGCCTGGTTCTATGCCCTCGAAGAAGATGCCCTGGCCGCGGGCGCCGAGGAGGACGAACTGGTCGGCGCGGTCGATGAGCTCATGACCGCGCGACTGCTCGAAGTCTCCCGGCACGCGCCGTCGTTCGCGACCGCGTTGCGCGGATATCGAAAGGCGCTCGTCGCCGGTGACGAGGCGACCGCGGCGGCGATCCTCGCATGGCTGGGCAGCCAGCCGAACGTGGCGGCAGCCGCGCGCCGCGCCGCCGGGGTGCGCGGCGAACTCGACCACTTCGGGGCCTTCGGTTTCCTCCAGGGGCTGCTCACCGCATTGCGCGACAGCGGCCACCGCGGCCTGCTGCTCGTCCTCGACGAAGTGGAGACGCTGCAGCGTGTGCGCTCCGACGCCAGGGACAAGGCGCTCAACGCACTGCGCCAACTCATCGACGAGGTGTATTCGGGACGCTTCCCCGGCCTGTATCTGCTCATCACCGGCACACCCGCCTTCTACGACGGACAGCAGGGCGTCCAGCGACTCGCCCCTCTCGCACAACGCCTCGCCACAGACTTCACCACCGACCCGCGCTTCGACAACCCGCGGGCCGTGCAGATCCGGCTCCCCGGCTTCACCATGGAGTCACTGGTGGCGCTCGGCATCACCATCCGCGACCTTTTTGCCGACGGCAGTGAGCACCCGGAGCGGATTCGGGTCATGGTCGACGACGACTACCTGGCCGATCTCGCCCGCGCGGTCGGTGGCACCCTCGGCGGCAAGGTCGGCGTCGCACCCCGCCTGTTCCTCAAGAAACTCGTCGGCGACGTCCTCGATCGCGTCGACCAATTCCCGGACTTCGATCCGCGCGTGCACTACCAGCTGACGGTCGCGTCCGCCGAACTCACCGACACCGAACGTAATGCGGTCCGCGCCGACGACATCGATCTGGACCTGTGACCGACGCTGTCTGGGAACGCCTCGATCCGGTGGTGGTGCATCACATCGTCAACACCCTCGGCTGGCCGAGTTTGCGCCCACTGCAGGAGCAGGCCATCGAGCCATTGCTCGACGGCGCGGACGCGGTCCTGCTCGCCCCCACCGCGGGCGGCAAGACCGAGGCGGCATGCTTCCCGCTGTTGAGCGCGATGACGCAACAGCAGTGGACGGGCACCTCGGTGCTGTACCTGTGTCCGTTGAAGGCGCTGCTGAACAACCTGGTCACCCGGATCGACGGCTACGCCCAGTGGCTCGGCAGGCGCGCCGCGCTCTGGCACGGCGACGTCGGCGACAGCATGCGCAATCGCATCCGTCGCGAGCGACCCGACATTCTGCTGACCACACCGGAGTCGTTGGAAGCCATGCTGATCGGCGTCAAGACCGACCATCGGGAGCTGCTCGGCGGCGTCCGGGCGGTGGTGATCGACGAGGTGCACGCCTTCGCCGGTGACGATCGCGGCTGGCATCTGCTCGCGGTTCTGGAGCGCCTGCAACGGGTCGCCGGCCGCCCGATCCAGCGGGTCGGGCTTTCGGCGACCGTCGGCAACCCGCACGACCTGCTCACCTGGCTGCAAGGATCGGGTGCGGGGTCTCGTCCCGGCCGGGTGGTCGCGCCGGATGTCGTGTCGAGGCCGTCCCCCGGGGCGGGAAGCCCACCGCCCGGGGAGGTCGAACTCGACTACGTCGGGTCGCTGGAGAACGCCGCCAAGGTGATCGCCGCCCTCCACCGCGGCGAGAAGCGCCTGGTGTTCTGTGATTCCAGGAAACAGGTGGAGCAGTTGGGGGCCGCGCTGCGGGAGCGCGAGATCACCGTATTCCTGTCGCATTCCTCCCTGTCGGCCGAGGAGCGAGCGCGGGCCGAGCAGGCGTTCGCCGAAGCTCGTGACTGTGTGATCGTGTCGACCTCGACCCTCGAACTCGGCATCGACGTGGGTGACCTGGACCGCGTCATCCAGATCGACGCACCCGGCACCGTCGCGTCGTTCCTGCAACGCATCGGACGCACCGGACGCAGAGCGGGCAGCACCCGGAACTGCCTGTTTCTCGCCACCACGGACGATGCGCTCGTACAGGCCGCCGGGCTCCTGCTGCTGTGGAGCCGCGGCTGGGTCGAGCCGATCACGGCGCCGCCCGAGCCCCGCCATCTCGTCGCCCAGCAGCTGCTGGCCGTGACACTCCAGCACCATCACATCGGAAACCGCTTGTGGCCGGACGAGTGGAACGGGCTGCCGCCCTTCGACATATCGGCCGAACCGATCCTGCGGCACCTGCTCGACCAGGGATACCTCGACGAGGACAGCGGAATGCTGCACATCGGCCCCGCCGCCGAAAGGCGGTACGGCCGAAGGCACTTCCTCGACCTCACGGCCGCCTTCACCGCTCCCCCGCAGTTCACCGTGCTCGCCGGACGCCAGGAGATCGGCCACACCGACCCCTCGGTGCTCACCGACGACTCCCCCGGCCCGCGCCGACTACTGCTCGCCGGACGAAGCTGGCAGGTCACCTTCATCGATTGGAAGCGCCGACGCGCGTTCGTCGAGCCCGCGGCGTCGGGCGGTGTCGCCAAATGGTCCAGCATCGGTCTGCGCGGGCTGTCATTCCACCTCACCAGAGCAATCCGCGATGTCCGGCTCGGCGAAGATCCGCCGGTCGCACTGACCCGACGCGCCTCGTCCCAACTGGCCGACATCCGCACCACCGAAGGAGCCGGCCACGCTCTCCGCGCCAATGGGACGGTAGTCCACCGCACGGACGACCAGGTGCGCTGGTGGACCTATGCCGGTTTCCGAGCCAATGCCACTCTCGCGGCCTCACTTCCAGACGTCGTATACCCGGATGTACGACCCGACGACTTCGGCATCCGGCTGCGCCCGGACCTGACCGCAGGCATGTGGCGCACGGCTTTGGCCGCGCGGCGTTCGCTCCTACCCGCGCTCGTACTGCCCCGGGCCGATCTGCGTGCGGCGCGCGGGTTGAAGTTCTCCGATGTTCTTCCTGAAGAGGAAGCAGCGGCGACCATCGCCGCACGGCTCGCCGATCCGGTCGCGGCGCGGATGGTGCTGGAGGAGCCGGTTCACCACTCTCTCGGTTGAGCGATTGCCGATCGGCTGCCATCCATCAGCGTGCAAGCCGAATCCAGTTGTGATACCACCTATCTCGAAGCATTCGCTCGAATACCAGCAGGGGGAACCACAACGTGGCAGTGGACAGCCCGAGGCTCCAGGACGTACTGGAGCAGATCGGAAGCGGAGCCATGCAGCTTCCCGGAAACGGTCGACCTGCACGTCGACCTCTTTCTGCACCTTCCGCGGCTCTATGATCACGGGTATCTCCTGGTCCGAGGCAATGACGGGTGCGTGACCGGCGTCATCACCTTGACCGACATCGCAGAGCGGTTCCACGACACCGCCCTGCCGTTCTTCATGATCGGCGAGATAGAGTCGAACCTTCGGAAATGCCTCAGCGCAGGCCTCAGCGAAGAGGCGATCCGTGCGGTACAGCCGAAGAGGCAGCAGACCGGGAAAGTCACCGACTTGATGTTCGGTCAGTACCTCAAGTTGATTCGGGCAGAAGCCAACAACCCTGCCTCTATCGCGGCGACAGCAGCGAACTGGCAGGCACTCGGCCGGCAGGGCGTCGATCGGGACCGATTCATCAGCCAGCTGTCGCGTGTCAAGGACATCCGCAACCACATCGCGCATTTCGGATCCCGGCCGCCTGGCGCGGAGGACATCGATACCCTGCGCCGATTTTCCGAACTCCTCAAGATGCTGGTGTGGCACTGACCATTTCGATCGCCCCCGCGCTCGGCGAGCGGATCGGTCCCGGCTTCAGGAAGGACGCACTCTCCGTAGCGGGTGGCCTCGGCCATCAGCGCAGGGCCGGTCGACGACTCGATCCGATGTTCTCCCCGAGGCAAAGGTGGCTCTGGTCATCGGATCACCGAAGTTCGTCGTGCGGCGGGGGCCGGTGGGCTAGGGTCCGAGTCGGCCGAGCGATGGCCACCCGCGTCACCACTTGTGTTTTGGAGAACGATGTCCGCACCGCCGACCAGGCCCCATCGAGTCGACGGGGAACGTGTCAGCCTGTATTCGCCGGAGTACACCGCCGATCCGCACCGGGTCTATCGGGAGATGCGGGAGCGGTTCGGGTCGATCGTGCCGGTGGAGGTGGCGCCGGGGGTGCCGGCGATGCTGGTGATCGGGTATCGGACGGGGTTGCGGATCCTCAACGATCAGGAGCGGTTCACCTCGGATCCGCGGGCGTGGGAGGCGACGGTGCCGCCGGACTGCCCGGTGCTGCCGGTGTTCCGGTGGCGGCCGAATGTGACACGGCTGTCGGGGCAGGCGCACGAACGGTTGCGGGCGGCGACGACGGCGGCCGTGCAGAGCGTCAACATGCATGCCACGCACGCGCTGGTGGAGCAGTTCGCGGTGCCGTTGATCAGCGGGTTCTGCGAGACCGGGACCGCGGATCTGACGACGCAGTACGTGGCGCCGCTGGTGTACATGGTCATGAATCAGCTGGTCGGTTGCCCGGCGCACATCAGCGCGAAGGCGGCCGCGGCGACGGCGTCGGTGTTCGACGGGGCCTCGGTGGAGGAAGCGACCCGGGTGTTCGAGGGGGCGCTGGCCGAGCTGGTCGAGTACAAGCGGGCGCACCCAGGGGCCGACATCACCACGGCGCTGCTGCGGCATCCCGCGCGACTGAACGACCAGGAGATGTTGCACCAGGTGCTGGTGTTCTACGGCGTCGGCATCGACCCGGTGCAGGCGCTGATCGTCAACGCGCTGCGGCTGCTGTTCATCGACCACCGGTTCGGTGAGCAGATCGCGGGCGGGGCGATGTCGACCAGGGACGCGATCGACCGGGTGCTGTTCGACGATCCGCCGCTGCCGAACCCGTCGATCGTGTATCCGAAGCAGCCGATGCTGGTGGACGGGGTGCGGCTGCCCGCGCATCAGCCGGTCATCGTCAGCCTCGCCGGCTGCAATGACGACCCGGAGATCGCGGGCGAGAACCACGTGGGCAGCCGCGCGCATCTGGCCTGGGGCGCGGGCGCGCACACCTGTCCGGCCAGGTCGCTGGGTTATCTGATCGCCGAGTGCGCGATCGACCAGTTGCTGGACGTGCTGCCGGAGATGCGGCTGGCGGTGCCCGCGGAGGAGTTGCGGTGGCGGCCGGGCCCGCTGCACCGGACGCTGGCGGCGCTGCCGGTGGAGTTTCCGCCGACGCTGCCCATCACGCTGCCCTGAGCGAGCGGCGGGTCACCGCGACAGCGACTTCAGTGCCGCTTCCAGCCGGGCGGTGGCCTCCGCGGCGACCGCGCCGAGTTCGGGCTCGCCGGTGACCTGCACGAGCAGGGCCGGATTCATGGCCTCGACGTGGATGGTGTCGGCGTCCTGCGGGTCGCGGCGGACCACCACGTTGCATGGCAGGAGCAGGCCGATCTGCCGGTCGATGCCGACGGCGCGGTGGGCGAGGCCGGGATTGCAGGCGCCGAGGATCCGGTAGTCCTCCATGTCGACGTCGAGTTTGGTCTTCAGGGTGGCGCACATGTCGATCTCGGTGAGGATGCCGAAGCCCTGGTCGGCCAGGGCGGCGCGGGTGCGCTCGATCGCTTCGTCGAAGCCGGTGCGCAGGGTTGCCGACAGTGCCAGTGACATCTCCGATGCTCCTTTTCCACGCGGGGACTGAGAGGGGTCGAGCCGAAGTTCGTCATGCAGGAACGACTGTAGTCGCGAGCCTCGCCGCGCCGCCCCCGCTGTGCGCGATTACTGGTGCGGCGCCCGGCGGCATCGCTAGTATGTGAATGACAATTCTTCGACAGAGGAGCGCAATGATGCGTACCGAACTTCGTCTCGCCGCCGCCTCGCTGGCGGCCGCGACGCTCGTGGCCGGCGCGGCGGGTGCCACCGCCGCCCCGATCGACCCCGCTCCGGCGCCCGCTCCCGCGGCAGCCATCGCCGAGGGAACCGGCTCGTCGGCGCTGGACTCGATCCCGGCGGGCGTCGAGACGGGCTCGTACTACCTCCAGCGAGGCAATGTCATCGGCCTGCTCGCCCTCCTGGTCAACCTGCCCTTCGCCATCGTGTTCGGCGACGTGTGCGAGTGGACGTCGGGCTCCGCCTGGGACCCGTGCGGGCGACCGGGCTACTAAGTTACCTTCTGTTCCAAGTCCTAAGAACGGATCGGGAGCTCGAGCTCCACACTGCGGCCGCGAGGGATTCGCGGCCGCGGTCGCGCCCAGGGGGACACCCCGCCGAACCGCACACCCGTCCGCCGGGTCGAGGCGAACCGCCGGACCCGGCCTCCCCGGACCACGCCCCACCCCGGCGCAGACGGAAGGTCGAACCCGGACCGCCCACCCCGTGCCGGCCACAGCACGGAATTAATGG
>NZ_JARWRU010001053.1 GCF_029867845.1 Nocardia farcinica
CCACACGGGGCCCCCCGGGGCCCCGGGTAACAAAAACTCGCTCCCCCCGGGGTGTCCGCCTCCCTACCTGGGCTTAATTGGGGTGGGGCCGGGCCCCAGGGGGCCCCGACGCCGTCAGCCTCGGCATGTCGGGCTCCGTGACCCTCAGCGACGGCGGCCTCGGCGGCTCCTTCGGTCTGAGCCTCGGCCCCGGCGAGGTCAAGTTCGTGCAGATCAACTACAAGAACATCACCGAACCCGGCGTCTACTCGGTCGAGTACCAGGACGTCGAGATCGAGATCCAGGGTTGCGCCGGCTACGCCCAGGCGCGTGCGTACACGGTCGTCGAGATCATCGGCGACCACTACTCCAAGACCACGCTCTACTGCCAGCCGTTCAGCATCGGCTGATCCGGCCGCGTCACAACCCACTCTCCACGAACAAGACCGAAACATCGTCTCGCGCAAGCGAGTCGACCCTCGAAGGGTATTGCACACATGATCAACCGTAAGAATGTGGCGCGGGTGGCCGGGGCCGGGGCCGCCGCGGCCATCGGCCTCGGCCTGCTGTCCACGGGTGCGGCCAACGCCGACACCTTCGTCCCGCTGCCCGGTGGCGAGATCACCAAGACGCTGTCCGACGGCACCGTCGTGACCGTCCGCCTGGTGAACGAGTCCGCCCTCATCAGCCCCTCCATGGGCGCCACCCCCGTGCACCGCAACGCCTGGGTCTCCGGCAGCGCGCAGGTGGAGATCAGCGGCGGCGAGGACATCGGCGGCAAGATCAAGCCCGGCTACGTGGTCGGCTGCCAGGTCAACATCGCCGGTGGCGGCGTCGGCGGCGGCGTCGACGGCAGCCTGGACTGGAGCGGTGACACCGTCACCGGCGGCGTCGGCGCCTCCGGCGGCGGCGATCTGACCCTCGGCCCCGGGCAGGCCCAGTCGTTCTACATCCTCGACATCGAGGAGGCCGACGACTTCGGCAGCGAGTCGCACATGGCCCGCAACAAGTTCAGCGGCAACAGCGGCTCGGTCACCTGGGCCGACTCCACCATCGGCCTGAACGGCTGCGGCGGCTACGCGCAGGCCCGCGCCTTCGTCAGCGTCGAGCTCGAGAAGGCCAACGTCATCACCTCGGAGACCCTGTGGGGCCAGCCGTTCAGCCTCGGCTGATCCGCGCGAACCACGCGAACGGGCCCGTCGCCACACCGGCGACGGGCCCGTCCCGTGCCGCGACCGGTGCGCGCGTTCAGATCTCGTGACGTCCGCCCGAGCTCTGCTGCCCCTCCGCGAGCAGATCCCTGATCTGGGTGAGTAGTTCGGTGTCGCTGAGCGGCTCCTCCACCTCGCCGCCGCGGCGCTTCTTCAGATGGATCGAGGGCAGCACCAGCACGAAGTAGAGAATGGCCGCGATGAGCAGGAAGTTGATCACCGCGGTGATGATCGGGCCGACCGCGACGAACGTCGCCGGATTGTCGGCAACCAGCCGGAAACCCAATCCGATCTCATTGGCGTCACCGAATACCGCGAGCAGTGGATTGATGATTCCGTTGGTGAACGCGGTGACGATAGCCACGAAGGCGGTGCCGATGACGACGGCAACTGCCAGGTCGACGACGTTTCCGCGGAGCAGGAAATCCTTGAAGCCTTTGAGCATGCCGAGTTCTCCTCTTCGGGACGATCCAACGGTCGCGCTCGGCGAAAGCAGAATATCCGCCGTGCCGGGATCGTAGTTCACATCCACGGCAATCCACGGGCGAACGCGGCCCAGTCGGCGCAATCCGCTGTCGTGGCGGAATGGGAACAGGCCCGAATCGGCGTCCGGGCCGGAATGGAACCGCCGCGGGAATCGGCCGGACGGGCGGAAAACCGGAAACCGCCGGTCAATGGAAGACGACGGTCAGGGCGGTGTGCAGTGAGGCCGCGGCGACCGTCACGGCGTGCTCGGCGTCCATGGCCAGCAGCACGACCGGTCCGGCCCGGTCGCGATCCCCGGAACCGGCCACGAGCACCACCGCGGCGTCGGCCGCCAGGGTGTGCGCCCGCTCCTGGGCGCCGACCACGTCGACCCGGTCGCCCGGTCGCAGCACACCCGCCACCGCCGTGTCGGCCAACCGGATCGGCACGATCCGTGACTGCGCGGCGCCGGTGGCGACCTCGGCCAGGCGGGGGCCGACGACCCGCAGGTCGGTGAACACCTCGCCGGTGCGCATGGCCGAGGTGAGGGTGGCGCCGGTCAGTTCGCCCGGGTCGCCGACCGCGCCCGTCGGCAGGGAACCCGCCTCGTGCGCGACGGTGGCGAGATCGCCCTCGGTGAGCGTGGCGCCCGGCGAGAGGTCGCGGCTCGCGACCAGGACGGGCACCCGGGCGGCGCCGGGATCTCCCCGGATCAGCAGGACGGCGGCGACGCAGACGAGCGCGACGGCGGCGAGGCGACGGGCGAGGACGGCATCGGCCCAGGACGGGCGGCTCTGCCAGGCCGTGCGCAGCGGCGAATCGGCGCCGAGATCGTCGTCGCGCGCACGGCCGGGAATGTCGCGCGGACGGCCGGGAATGCTGAACAGGCGAGTCATGCGGTCACGCTATCGGCGTGGAAGCGCCTCGCGCACCGCGGGAATCGCGGGCTGGGGACAACCGCGGGGCTGTGGACAACTCCTGCCTGTGCGGAAGCATTCGCCGGCCGCGCCGGGAAGATACGACGATAGCCCGGTGGGGAACCCGGCGATAGCGGCGGGGATCCAGGGCAGGCCCCCCACCTGCTACTCCTACTGGAGGTGCTGCA
>NZ_JARWRU010001054.1 GCF_029867845.1 Nocardia farcinica
CGCCCATGATCCTGGCGTCCTCGGCCAGCGCCGCCCACCGGTTGATGAGCGCCGCCGAGCGCGGGATCGACAAACTGTGCTCGCGGGCGGCCGCGATGCGCGCGTGATCGGCGGGCAGGAACCAGAAGGTGGTCAGCCAGACCCAGATCAGGCGCGCCTCGAGAATGCGCTCGGCCAGCACGTCGTCGTCGGCCAGCGCGGGGAACACCCCGACCACCTCGGCGCGCCAGGCGTCGACCATCTGCCTGGCCCGGTCGCGGGACAGCTCGACATCGCACAGGCAGCCGGGGAAGGACACCAGCGCGTAGGAGATGTCCAGCGTGGCGTCCCGGAAGCCGCCCCACTCGTAGTCGAGGAAGCGCGCGCCGTCGTTGTTGATCATGACGTTGTCCGGGCACAGGTCCGACGGACTGAACGCGCGGAAGCGGCCCGCCGAGAACAGCCGGTTGCCGCGCACGATGCGCTCGGCGAACTCGCCGGGCACCTCGATGCCCAGCTCGCGCTGCAACAGCCTCGGCACCTCCACGACCGAGGCCTCCGCCTGCTGGGCGATGGGGTCGGCGCGGTGGTGCAGCCCGTTGGCCCGGCGCAGCAGCGCCACGAAGTCGGCTTCGCGGCCCACCGTGGCGGCGTGCATGCGGCCGAGCGCCTGCGCGAAGGCCATCAGCGCGTTGCGGACGGTGGTCTTGTTGCCCGAGCGCAGGGCCGCGGTCATGCCCGCGTTCTCCCCGAGATCGGACAGGATCAGCAGGCGGTCGGGCAGGCTGTGCGCGACCAGATAGGCGCCGGGCCGGTGGTCGCGTCCGAGCGAGGTGGTGAACTGGTAGGACACCGCCTCGCGGAGGAACGCCGAGTCGCCACCGGCCACGCCGGGCGCGAGCGCGCCCGTGGCGGGGTCCTCGGCGGCGGCCCGGACCTGCTTGACGATCAGCGTGCGCGGTAGCGAGTACGCGTTCTCCGCGACACGGACACGCAGGACGGTGGTCCTGCCACTTCCACTGAGTTCGATCGGATCACTCAGCTTCACCGGAGCACCCATGCGCTTGGTGAGCAACTGTTGTGCTGCGGATACGACGTCGGCGGCGCGTTCGGCCAATAGTGCGGTCATCGCCTCTCAAGCTACTCGCTCCGGGACACTTCTAGCGAGCGGTTACCCAACCTTTCCGCGTCGCTCGGCGTGTCCACCTGTTGTGGGCAACCGGACGCCCTCGACCGGGCTCGACAACCCGCCACCACACCTCGGCAGTCCGCCTTGACACCATCGCGCGTGTCCGGTTTTCTCATCGTGAACTGCTCTGCGCCACTTCGCAAACCAGTTGTCAGGAAAGGTCTGTCATCGTGACCGAAACACCACCTCCGGCCCCGCGCGACCCCGCTGTCGGCGACGGCCCGGCGCAGGCGGGTGACCCACGGCGGGCCGATGGCGGACAGTACTCCGCCGCACCCCAGCCTTCCGGCCAGGACACGCCGCGGACCCGGGCGCAGCCGCAACAGGCGGGCGGGGAGCCCGAGTACGGCCCGGCGGGGACGGGACCGGCGTTCCCCCAGCAGCCGGTGTACGGCTACCAGACGGCGACCTACCGGCTCGACGTCGGTCACGCCATCAGCTACGGACTGGACAAGTTCCGGTCCAATCTCCTTTCCTGGCTCGCGATTACGGCCGTCGGGGTCGTTCTCTATCTGACTTTCCTGCTGTTCGTGCAGACCTTCGATCCCACCTCGTTGAGCGCGCTGGTGTTGCTCTTCCTGGTGGTGATGGTGTCGCTGTGGTTGCTGCAGGCGATGATGGTGCGCGGCGCGCTGCTCGAAACCGACGGCCCGAAGCCCGATTTCAACGACTTCGTACGGAACCTCAACGCGGGCAACGTGCTGCTCACCGCCCTGCTCGCCTTCCTCGGCACCTGGCTGGGACTGGCGTTGTGCGTGGTGCCCGGGTTGCTGGTCGGCGTGTTGTGCATGTTCGCCCTGCATTTCGTCATCGACCAGAACATGGGCCCCATCGACGCCATCCGTGCCAGCGCCATGCTGGTGACGGCGAATCCGTGGAAGGTCTTCCTGCTCGCGCTGTCGGTCGCGGTCATCACCGCCGTCGGCCTGCTGGCCTGCGGCATCGGCCTGCTGCTGGCGGGGCCGGTGTGCGTCATCGCGGTCACCTACAGCTACCGCGTCCTGGTGCACGGGGTGGTCTCCCCCGCCTGAGGCCCGCGAGCCCGTGCACACCTCTGAGCTGCACACCCCTGAGCTGCACACCCCTGAACATACGGCACACCCCTGAACGCCGACGGGGGGCCGGGGGAGGGGGAGCCACCCCCCCCCCCAAGACCGGGGGGGCGCGGAGCACCCCCCCCCCCCCCCCCGGGGGGGGGCCCGATA
>NZ_JARWRU010001055.1 GCF_029867845.1 Nocardia farcinica
CCGCCCCACACCCCGGCCCTGAGCGCCCACCCCCCCGCGCGCGCCGCCCAAGCGGGCGCGGGGCCCCCGGACGCCGACGGGGCCCGCGCGCGCGGGGCGGGGGGGCGCGCGGACGGGCCGATCGCCGTGCTCGACGTCCTGGCCGAACGCGGCCTGGAGGAGAGCCCGACGACCGGCGTCTATCCCACACCGGAACCGTTGGCGCGGTTGATGGTCGAGCTGCCCGCCGGAGACCGCGACACCGCGGCTCCGGGACCGCCGCTGGGCACCGTGCTCGACCCGGCGTGCGGCGGCGGATCACTCCTGCGTGCGGCAGCCGAGGCCGGGGCCGGGGAACTGCTTGGCCAGGACGTGCTCGCGGTACAGGTGCACCGGGCCCGTGTCCTGCTCGCCCTCGACGCGCTCGCCGCACGGGCCACCGTGGCAGGCAGGGCGTGGCCCGCCCCGAGCGTGACCGTCCAGGAGGGCGACAGCCTGGCCGACGACGCCTTCAAGGGTGTCGCCGTGGACGTCGTGGTCAGCAATCCGCCCTTCCAGCAACGGGACTGGGGCGCCGACCGGCTGGCTCTCGACCCGCGCTGGGAATACGGCGTTCCCCCGCGCGTGGAGTCCGAACTGGCCTGGGTGCAGCACGCCCTGGCGCACCTTCGTCCTGGCGGGCGCGCGGTGCTGCTGCTGCCGCCCGCGGTGGCCATGCGGCCCAGCGGCAGGCGCATCCGCGCGAATCTCCTGCGCGCCGGCGCGTTGCGCGCGGTGATCGGTCTGCCCGCGGGCGCGGCCCCGCCCCGCCAGATCGCCCTGCAACTGTGGGTGCTGACCCGCCCCGCCCCCGAGCGCCCCGCCGCCGACGAGGTGCTCTTCGTCGACGCCGCGCGCCTGGCCGACGCCGCGACCGCCACTCCGAACTGGACCGAGTCGGCCGAGATCGTCACCGCGGCCTGGCGCGCCTTCGATCGCGGCGATCATGCGGTGCCGGCGAGCCGGGAGATCGGTGAGGCCGCCGCCGTGGTCCGGGTGATGGACGTCCTCGACGAGGAGGTGGACCTCACCCCCGCCCGGCACGTCCGGGTGGCCGTCGACGCCGACCGCACCGGCGAGGCCGTCACCACGGCTCTGCGCGATCTGCTCGCCGAGATCGACACCCTGCGCGAGGCCGTCGCCGGACTGGACGTCCTCACCGCCGCCGACGCCCCCACCTGGCGCACCGCCACCGTGCGTGACCTGGCCGCAGGCGGCGCGCTCGAAGTTCTCAGTCCCGCCGCCGGTGTCGATCCGGCCCCTGGCGATCTCGGCACGCCCGCCCTCACCGGACGCGACGTGGCCACCGACGGCGACCCCACCGGGCTGGTCGACGACGGCTGGCAGCGCGCCGTGCTCCGCGTCCGGCCGGACGACGTCATCGTCCCGCTCGCCCACGGTGGCCGCGACCGCCCGGTGCACGCCAGGGTGGCCCCGGAGAAATGGCACGGCGCCGCGCTCGGCCCGAATGTCGTCGCCTTCCGTGTCGACCCCGACCGGCTCGACCCGTGGTTCGTCGCCGGTTTCGCGGGCAGCCCCGACGTCACCGCCGCCACCCTCGGCTCAACGGTCCGCCTGGTGCCGCACCGCATCCGCATCCCGCTGCTGCCGCTGCCGAGGCAACGCGAGTACGGCGCGCTCTTCGCCCGCCTGCACCGCCTGCGTGCCGCCGCCCGCCGCACCGACGAACTGGCCGTCCACCTGGACCGCCTGGTCGGCGACGGTCTCACCGTGGGTGTGCTGGAACCCCCGGAGGGCGAGAGCTGATCCGGCGGCGGCCGGTCAGCCCGCCAGATACGACGCCGCGCGGGCGAAATCGGCGCGCAGCTTCTCCTCCCGCTGGGCCCGCACCTGCGGGTCCGGGGTGAACAGCGCCTGCTTGCTGGTGTGATAGGTGGGGATGACCAGCAGTCTGCCCGCCACCTCCGGGTACCTGCGCTCGAACCGCCGCCACGCGTTCTGCGCGTCCAGCCCGTGCGCCATGACCACCGCCAGCTCCGGCAGCAGCGCGATCACCCGCGCCAACGGCTCTAGTCCCCGGTCGACCTCCGCCGCGCTCGGCTTGCGATTGAGGTACCAGGGGTAGGTGTTCCAGGTCATCAGCTCCCCGGCGGCCAGACCCGACTCCTCGAAGAAGGTCAGGAACCGCTCGGCGGACTGGTCGTCGTTCTCCGGCGAGAGCATCCCACTGCCCTTGTCCACCCGCGTCTTCGGGCCGGGATCACGGAACAGCGTCAGCAGCCGGGCATTCGTCCCGCCCAGCACCGGCGCGACATACGGCATCCACTCACCCGACTCCTCGACCAGCTCGTCGACCAACCGGTTGATCGCGGCCACCGGCCCCTCGTACCGGTTCGCGTACTGCTGCTCCCGGTATTCCGGGTCGGCCAGCCTGCGGGGGACCAGCGACGAGTTCGCCTTCGCCGCGGTGGATTCCGCCTCATCCCGCGGTGCCTCGACATCCGATCGCGGCGCGGGCGCGGCGATCTCGGGGGCGTCGGGGACCTGCGCCGACTCCGCCGGAGCGGAGGTACCGGCGGGCTCGCCTGCATCCGGTTGCGGGGCGGGTCCGGCGGTCTCAGCGGCCGCCTCGGGTTTCGCGGTCGCCTCGGGTTCCGCGGTCGCGGTGGCGGGCGTCTCGGCGCCCGTGTGGGCATTCGCGGGCGCCCCCGCGGCCGCACCCCCCCCCCCCCTCGGGAGCAGCCCAGCCAGGGGGGGCC
>NZ_JARWRU010001056.1 GCF_029867845.1 Nocardia farcinica
TGGTGCTGCGCGCGGTCCGGGATCGCGAGGCCTATGCCATTCTGGTGTTGCCCGGCCTGCTCAGGGAGCGTCGGATCGAGGGCAGGGACGCCGCGCTGGCGACCGAGCTCACCTACGGCGCCTGCCGCTCGCAGGGCCTGCTGGACGCGGTGATCGAGCGCTGTGCCGGGCGTCCGATCGCCGAGATCGACGGGCCGCTGCTCGATGTCCTGCGTCTGGGCGTCTACCAGCTGTTGCGCACCAGGATCGGCGCGCACGCGGCGGTGGACACCTCCGTCGGGCTGGCGCGCGCGGAGTTCGGCGCGGGCAGATCCGGGTTCGTGAACGCGGTGCTGCGCAAGGCATCTCAGCGCTCGGCGCAGGAATGGGTGGCCGAACTGGCGCCCGAGGATCCGGTGGGCAGGCTGGCCTTCGAGCACGCGCACCCGCTCTGGATCGCGCAGGCCTTCGCCGACGCGCTCGGCGCCCGCGCGGGCGAGCTGGCCGACCTGCTCGCCGCCGACGACGAACGCCCGGTCGTGCATCTGGTGGCGCGCCCCGGCGAGATCACCGCCGAGGAACTCGCCCTGGTGACCGGCGGTGAGGAGGGCCGCTGGTCCCCGTACGCGGTCCATCTCGACGGCGGCGATCCGGCTCAGCTCGAGCCGGTGCGCGAGGGCATGGCCGCGGTGCAGGACGAGGGCAGCCAGCTGGTGGCGCTCGCGCTGACCCGCGCCCCGCTGCACGGCCCCGACGGCGGCCGCTGGCTGGATCTGTGCGCAGGCCCCGGCGGCAAGGCGGCCCTGCTCGGCGCGCTGGCCGCCATCGACGGCTTCGTGGTCGACGCGGTGGAACCGGCCGAGCACCGCGCGGACCTGGTGCGCAAGTCCACCGCGGACCTGCCGGTGCGAGTGCGTGTCGCCGACGGCCGCGACAGCGGTCTGACCCCCGGCTACGACCGCATCCTGGTCGATGCGCCCTGCACCGGGCTCGGCGCGCTGCGCCGCAGGCCGGAGGCGCGCTGGCGGCGCGAGCCGGGCGACGTCCGCGATCTGGTGCGGCTGCAACGCGAACTGCTCGCGGCGGCCTGGAGCCTGCTGCGCCCCGGCGGGGTGGTGGTGTATTCGACGTGCTCGCCGCACCTGTCCGAGACCGTGTCCGTGGTGGCCGACTTCACCCGCAGGCACGAGGCCGAGCAGCTGGACACCCGTGAGCTGCTGCCCGGCGTCACCGACATCGGCGACGGCCCGGCCGCCCAGCTGGGGCCGCACCGGCACGGCACCCACCCCTTGTTCCGCGCGGCGCGGCGAAAGCCTAACTGCCCTACCGCTCGTGCCCCGGCCCGCTCGCGCGGCGGGGGCACAGTCGTGCCGTCGTGCCGGTCGGCGGCGGGTTCCGTTCGTCCAAGCCGATGCGGCGGCGCCGGGGCAGACTGTCCTCATGACGCTGACCTGGCAGGACGTGGTGATGCTGGCGACCGAGCTGCCCGAGGTCGAGGAATCGACCTGGTGGCGCAGCCCGGCGCTGAAGGTGGCGGGCAAGGGCTTCGCCCGGCTGCGGGTGGAGGCCGAGGGCGGGCTCATGCTGCGCTGTCCGTTGGCCGAGAAGCAGGCGCTGCTGGCCTCGGGCGACCCGGCCTTCTACACGACCCCGCACTACGACGGCTATCCGGCGATCCTCGTGGATCTCGACCGCGTCGACGCCGAGCGGCTGGCCGAACTGCTCGACGCCGCCTGGTGGGAGTCCGCGCCGGCGCGGGTGCGGCGGCAGCGCGAGCGCGCTGGGGAGGGGCGCTAGTCGCGGGCGGACAGTTCCCGCAGGCGGGCCAGGGTCTTGGCGAGGATGCGCGAGACGTGCATCTGCGAGATGCCCATCTGCTTGGCGATCTGGGTCTGGGTCATGGACTCGAAGAACCGCATGGTCAGGATGCGGCGCTCGCGCTCGGGCAACCCGGCCAGCAGCGGGCGGATGGCCACGTACTCCTCGACCCGTTCGAACTGGGCCTCCTCCTCACCGAGCGTGTCCAGCAGCGAGGCGTCGGATTCCCGGCCGAGGGAGGCGGCGTCGATGGAACTGGGCTGGTAGGCGTTGCCCGCGATGACGGCCTGGGTCACCTCGTCGGGGTCGACGCCCAGCTCCGCGGCGATCTCCTTGGCGGTGGGGGAGCGGCCGAGCGACTGCGAGAGGCTGTCGATGGCCGCGCCGATGCGCAGGTGGGTCTCCTTGACCCGGCGGGGCACCCGCATGGCCCAGGTGTGGTCGCGGAAATAGCGCCTGACCTCGCCCATGATGGTGGGCACCGCGAAGGACAGGAAGTTGGAGCCGCGCGCCGGGTCGAACCGGTCCACCGCGTGCACCAGACCGACCCGCGCCACCTGGGTGAGGTCGTCGAAGGGCTCGCCGCGACCGCTGAACTTGCGGGCGATGTGGTCGGCCAGCGGCACGCACCGGCTGATCAGCTCGTCGCGCAGCGCGGCATGCTCCTGCGTGCCCGGCTCGGCGGCGGCCAAGCGTTCGAACAGCTCCGCGAGGTCGTCGTAGCTGCCCGCGGAACCGGCCTCGGCGACCGTCTCCGCGTCGGTGTCGGCATCGGTCGCGTCGTCGGTGTCGGCCTCGTGGTCGGCACCCACGTGGGCGATGTCGGCACGCCGGATCTCGGCACTGTCGCTGTCGGCACTACCTGGGTCGCCGTGATCGTATCCGCCGGTGACGGGGTCGACGGGGTGGTCCACGCCGTCGGTCTCCGGCGGGGTGGAGCGATGGTGCTTCTGGCCTGGAGTGTGTTCGGCCGCCACCACTACGCTTTCCCCCGGACCCGACGGAAGGAGACCGTCGTCGGATATCCGGAGAGTGCCGAGTCGAACGAATCCTGGCTCACCTCCACCGAATCGGTGAGGGTGCGCAGCACGTGCCAGCCGAAACTGTGCTGATCGGGCAGGCCTTCGGTCTTCGCCAGACCGGTCGCACGGACCAGCAACTCGCGTTCCCCGATGCTGAACCAGCAGTCCAGGCTGCTGCCGGGCGCGGCGACGGCGATCAGTGTCGAACAGACCTCGTCGACGGCGAGGCGGATGTCGGCCACCTCGTCGAGCGTGAAATCGCTCAGTAAGACCAGTGTTTCGGCGAGGCCGCGCACAATGGGCAACTGCGTGACCGAAGCGGCCACTCGAATCTCCACCGGGGTACTGAACAGCCCCTGCTCCGCCGAAATGTTGATCACCTTGCCCAGGCTACCCATTCGAGCCCCCTACCAATCGGATCAGGTCGATTCGCCTACACTCGCGCCTTGTGTCCACGTTTACCCGGCCCGCCGAGCCGATGATCGCACCGTCCATCCTGTCCGCCGACTTCGCGCATCTCGCCGACGAGGCGCGCCGGGTCGACGGCTCGGACTGGTTGCACGTCGATGTCATGGACGCCCATTTCGTGCCGAACCTCACACTCGGCCTCCCGGTGGTCCAGAGCCTGCTGAAGGCCACCGACATCCCGCTGGACTGCCACCTCATGATCGAGGATCCGGGTCGCTGGGCGCCGCCCTACGCCGAGGCGGGCGCGCACAACGTGACCTTCCACGCCGAGGCCACCGACGACCCGGTCGCCGTGGCGCGCGACATCAGGGCGGCGGGCGCCAAGGCCGGGCTGTCGGTCAAACCGAACACCCCGATCGAGCCGTATCTGGAGATCTTGAAGAACTTCGACACCCTGCTGGTGATGAGCGTCGAACCCGGCTTCGGCGGCCAGTCGTTCATCCCGCACGTGCTCGACAAGGCGCGCGCGGTGCGCAGGCTGGTCGATTCCGGCGAACTGCGGCTGCTGGTGGAGATCGACGGTGGCATCAACGCCGACACCATCGAGCAGGCCGCCGCCGCTGGCGTTGACTGCTTCGTGGCGGGTTCGGCCGTCTACAACACCGACGATCCCGGCGCCACCGTCGAGAAGCTGCGCAGGCAGGCCGCCGCCGCGCGCGGCTGAGCCACCCCGGAAGTCGCCACCAGGGGAGTCATCGCTAGGAGCGCGTCGCTCGCTGCCTGCCCTCCCGCGGTCGCGGATGCCGGGGCGGCTCACCGCGGACGCCGCGGTCTCGGGTGCCCGAGGGCGAGGGTGGCGTCGACGACCGTGGTGAGCGGGGGCAGTTCGGCGGGCTCGGCGGGGGGTTCCACCCAGGTCCGGCAGCCGGTGCGCTCGTCCTCCGGCGACGGCAGGACCACGTCGCTGCCGGTGGCGGCGATGGTGGCGAACATGCGGAACAGATGCGCCGAATCCTTCGGCCCCAGCGAGCCCGCACCCGCGGCAGCGGTGAGGAACGTCCAGCGCCGCGAGCGCCGGTGCTCGATGACCGGGGCGGAGATCCCGCCGCCCGCCAGCCTTCGGCGTACCTGTTCGCCGAGTTCGGCGGGCATCGTCACCGCGCGGTACTCGCCGCCGATCGGCAGCACGATGTGGTGGGCGGGGTCGTCGACCTCCGCGCGCAGGCTGTGCGCACGGCGATAGCGGTCGCGGCGCACGGCCAGTGCTGCCGGTGAACCGCCGGACGGGGCCGGGGTCGGCGGCGATTGTCTCGCCGGTGGTCGTGGCGTCGAGGTCGGTGGTGTCGCGAGCGGTGTCGGGTTCATGCCGAAGAATGTGATCGCCCCCGAACGAGTCCTGTCGCCGGAGCAGACCCGTTTGTTCGAGTCGCTGGTGGTGTCGTTGCAGCAGGTGGCGACCACGTTCACCTGGACGGTCAGCCCGACACGGGTAGCCAGGTTCACCAGCAC
>NZ_JARWRU010001057.1 GCF_029867845.1 Nocardia farcinica
GCGTAGCGGGCGGTGCGGGCAGCGGCCTCCAGCCCGCCTTCGGCGCCGACCCGGACGGGCAGCACCCGCGCCGAACGGACGCCGAGCGAGCGGGCGGTGGCGGCGGCCTCGGCGGCGACCCGATCGGAGCCCGCTTGCAGGCCGTGGTCGACGGTCAGGGCGTCCACGGGCAGGCCCTTCGCGCCTGCCTCCACGACGGTGGCGGCCGTCAGCGCGAGCGAATCCGCGCCCCCGGACAGGGCGACGGCCACCGCGGGCATGCCGGGTGTGACGAATTCGGCCAGCCACGAGCGCACGGCGCGGCGCAGGACGAGCGCGGCCGGGGTTTCCGGCAGCCGGAAGCGGCCGTCGCTCATGTGGCGCTGTCCGGCGGCGACCCGGCCGGGACGGCCCGGGCAGGCGGCTCGCGCCGGGCGTCGCGACCGCTCAGCCGAGCACGCGCGCGATCCACCGGTCCGGGTCCTCGATCTCGTCGGTGCGCGGCAGGGTGGTGGCATCGGTCCACACGGCGTTGAACTCGCCGACGCCGACCCGGCCGACCACGTGGTCGACGAAGGCCTTGCCGCGCACGTACTGGGCGATCTTGGCGTCCATGCCGAGCAGGGCGCGCAGCAACCGCTGCACCGGGTTGGCGGGGCGCTGCCTGCGCCGGTCGAAAGCGGCGCGGATCTGGGCGACGGTGGGCACGACGGCCGGGCCGACGGCGTCCATCACGTGATCGGCGTGGCCCTCGAGCAGGGTGCCGAGCATGAGCAGCCGGTCCAGTGCCTCGCGCTGTGGCTCGGCCTGGCTGGCGCGCAGCAGGCCGATGACGCCGCGGGTGGCCGGGTCGTCGGCGACCACGCCGCGCCTGCGCTCGCGCACCTCGTCGAGCAGCCTGGCCAGCATCTTGGCCACGGTGTCGTCGCCGATGTCGCCGAAGACGTCGACGGTCTCGCGCATGTAACCGGCCAGCCAGGGCGCGGAGGAGAACTGCACCCGGTGGGTGACCTCGTGCAGGCACACCCACAGCCGGAAGTCGGCGGGCGAGACGCGCAGCGTTCGCTCGACGGCGACGATGTTGGGCGCCACCAGCAGCAGGGTGCCGTCGGGGCCGGTGAACGGGTCGTACTGGCCGAGGATGGCGGTGGACAGGAACGCCAGCATCGCGCCCGCCTGCACGCCCGCCGGCTTGCCCGCCAGCTTCCCGGACAGGCCGGTCTGCGGTGCGGCGGGGCCGGTGAGCACCGCCATGGAGTCGGCGGCGGCGGCGATCCAGCCCGGGCGGTCGACGATCCTGGCCTGCGGGATCGGCTGGTCGTCGAGCAGTCCGCTCACCTCACGGACCGGGCTCTCGGCGCGCACCGAGGCCTCGGCGAGTTCGGCCACCACCTGCTCGGCGGCGGCCCTGGTGGTGCTCGGTCCGGCCGGGACCAGCGCGGCGCCGGTGCGGGCCGCCAGTCGCCAGTCGACCGGCGCCGACAGGCCGGGACCGCGCGCGGCCCGCTCGTCGGGCGCGCTCCGCCCGCGCGTGTCCTCTGCCCCGTCAGCGCCTTCGAACATGGTCAACCACCCGTCACGAGCATCCACAGTTGCGTAATGTGCGCGCGATGGCGTCCAACGCCGGTCTGCTCACCTCCGGCGGCCGATCGTTCGACATCAACGCGAAGGTCAGGACCCGACCGTCTCTATCGAGCACATACCCGGCCAACGTGCTGGCAACCGTGAGAGTTCCGGTCTTGGCGCGCACCCAGCCCGCGCCCTCCCGGTTCTGCTCCACATAACGGGAGCTGAGCGAACCGGTCGCGCCCGCGACGGGCAGCGCGTCCAGCAGCGGGGTGAGCCTGGCGTGCTCGGGGTCGGCGGTG
>NZ_JARWRU010001058.1 GCF_029867845.1 Nocardia farcinica
GTCGCGCTTCGTGCGCACCGGCCTGGTGGTGGGGGTTCTCGCCACCACGGCCGCCGTCGCCGCGCTCCTGCTGGTCGCGTGAGCGGTCCACCGGCCGAACCATCGCCCCTGCTCACCCGCCGGGCCCGACCCGGCGTCGCCTGGTGCGTCGAACCGCTTGTGCGACAGAACTATCCGTGCCGGGCGACATCCGCGCAGAGGATGCTCGGCCAGCGGGCCAGATCCTCGGGGGTGTGGGCGATCTCGAGGCAGGCGTTCGGCAGCAGGTCGCGCAGGGCCTCGGCGGTGGAGACGGGGTGGGCGGGGTCGTCGATCCAGGCGAGGACGGTGACGGGGATGTCGATGGTGGCGATGGCCTCGGGCGCGGGCAGGTCGCTCATGGCGGCGCCGCGGAAGAGGGAGGGCAGCAGGTGCGCGGGGACGTCGGGCACGGTTTCGGGGGTGCCGACGGTGGCGGGTGGGCGGGGAGCGGCGAGGTCGGCGCCCAGGAAGGCCTGCAGGCCCTGTTCCTCGATCAGGCGGGCGTTCTTGCGGTAGATCTCGGCCTTGGCGGCGCGGGTGGCCCAGGCGGTGGCGGGGACGAGCAGGGTGAGGCCGGCGAAGCGGGCGGGGTCGCGGACGGCGGCGTGCAGCAGGGTGCCGGTGCCCATGGAGGGGCCGACGCCGTGCACCTTCTCGCCGGGGAACCAGTGGTCGAGCAGCCGGAGCAGGTCGTCGGCGAGGACGGGCCAGCGGTAGTCCTCGGGGACGGGGCGGCCGGTGGACCTGCCGTGGCCGCGGGCGTCGTAGCGCAACAGGCGGGTGCCGGACAGGCCGCGGCCGAGATCGAGATCCATGAGGCGGTCGCGGTGACGGCTGGAGGTGAGGCCGTGGAGCTGGACGACGGGGTGGCCACCCTCGTCGCTCAGTTCGACATCGAGTTCGGCGCCGGGAACGGAGAAGGTCGGCACGGTGGCTCCAGGTGTACGGGTCGCTCGGGAAGGCGCCTAGGATACCGTCATGCGGCTGACCAATGTCGCGCATCTACGCCTCCCGTTCGGCCGTTTGCTCGGCTACGACGTCTCCGTCGGAGCGGTGGGTCGAGCGCTACCGGTGTCCTTCGACCAACGACGCCATGTCGGCGCGGGTGACCGGCCCGGATCGTGGATGGCGCTGTCGTTCAAACTTCCCGCCCCGGTGCCGACTCTCTACCTTGCCGACGCGTGGCTGGCGGTCATCGAACGGCACGGGACGCTGCGGTCGGTGTTCTCGCCGGGACCGGACGGGGAGCCACAGCTGAACGAGGTCGAGATCCGGCCGGGCGCCTGGGTGGAGCACGCGATCGCGCCGGGTCAGGCGGTCAACGACGCACTGCGCACGGTGCTCGACCGGGCCTGCTCGCCGTACGGGCGGCCATCGCACCGGCTGTGTGTGCTCGAGACCGCGGTGGGACCGACGGTGGTGGTCGCCGCCGACCACTCGCACGTGGACATGTGGTCGATGCTGGTGATCGCCCGCGACCTGCTCGCCGCGCTGGCCGCGGTGCGGGCGGGCAAGCCGCCGGAGCTGTCGCCGGTGCCCGCCTTCGCCGAGCACACCCGCGCACTGCGGGACCGGCCCGCCGCGCCGGAGGAGGTGCGCCGCCGCTGGGCCGAGGTGCTGGCCAGCAGCGGCGGGGTGATGCCCCGCTTCCCGCTGCCGCTCGGCGCGGCGACGCTGCACGAGGAGCGGGTGGAGGTCCGCGACGTGCTCGACGTCGACGACAGCGCCGCCTTCTCCGCGCAGGCCCGCGAGGACGGCGTCTCGACGTTGGCCCTGGTGGTGGGCGCCATGACGGAGGTGACGCGCGAGCTGGCAGGCACCCCGCTGCGCGCGGTCTTCCCCGTGCACAGCCGTTACGACGCCACCTGGCACGACTCGGTGGGCTGGTTCATCACCAACTCGGTGCTCGAGTCGGCCGACCCCGATCCCCGGGCGAGCGCGGAGGCGGTGAAGGAGGCGGTCGGCATGGGTTCCTGGCCGCTGGCCGACATCCTGGCGCCGTGGGGCGGAATGCCGGAGGCGCCCGGCATGTTCGCGATCTCCTGGCTGGATCTGCGCAGGCTGCCGGTGCGGGTGGACGCGACCGGCCTGGAGGCGCACTACGTGGGCGCGACGATCAGGACCGACGGCGTGATGCTGTGGTTCATCCTCGACGAGGCGGGCCTGCACCTGCGCTGCCGCTACCCGGACACCCCGGAGGCGCGACGGCACGTCGGGACCTGGCTGGACACGTTGATCGCCCGGTTGCGGGCCAGGGCGCGGGCCTCGGTCGGCGGTCTGCTGCGGCTGGGCGAGCGCACCTACCGGGTGCAGCGGGCGGCGCGCGGCGACGTGCCGGCGCTGGTCGCCCTCCTCTCCGACGACGAGATCGGCCGCACCCGCGAGATCTCCGAGATCGCCCGCTACGAGGAGGCCTACGACGCGGTCACCAGGGACGATTCGCACTATCTCGCCGTGGGGCGCGCCGCACACCCCCGTATCGTCGGCACCATGCAGCTGACGATCATCCCCGGCTTGTCCCGGGGCGGCACCACCCGGTTGCAGATCGAGGGCGTGCGGGTCGCCGCCTCGGAGCGCTCCCGCGGCATCGGCACCGCCATGCTGGAGTGGGCGCACACCCACGGCAGGCACCGGGGCGCCACGCTCGCGCAGATCACCACGGATCGGGTGCGGGAACGCGCGCACGCCTTCTACGCGCGCCTGGGCTACGCCAACGACCACGTCGGACTGAAACGCGCCCTCTGAGCGGGACCGCGCGAATCACACCGGCGCGGGACCCCGCAATCACACCGGCGCGGGACCGCCCGAATCACACCGGCTCGCAGCCTCTCTCACACGAGCGGAGCAGACAGCGAACCGGCCGGGGCCCGAAGGCCCCCGCCGGCCACGGATTGCGGGGGAGCGCGCGGTGGGCGGGGAGGCGCCCACGGTGACGCGGGCG
>NZ_JARWRU010001059.1 GCF_029867845.1 Nocardia farcinica
CGCGTGGACCGATACGGAAACCACCGGGCGGCCGAGCAGTGGGTTGTGTCTGATCCGGATCGAGTTGGCATCCACTCAGCGTGGCTTCGCGTTTTGGCGTATGGGTTCTCCATCTTCAACGGATCGATTTCGTCGTTGCAGGATGTTGTCGAAGAGTTGGCCGACGATGTGTGGGTCGGCGTTCTGAACGAAGGCACGGAGGCGGTGGACGACAAGATTGCCGAAATCCCGAAACTCCTGGCTAAGGAGCGAACCCGAATCAACCGCCTCGATGCACTCGAGGCTAGCTACGGTGATAATTCCAGTGACGTCTTGGCGCAACGCATCGCGCAGTACGATGCGCGTCACGACGGGATCGAGCGGGCATTCAAGCGGTTGTTGACCGGCGTCGAAGGCTTTGCCTTGTCGGTACGAGATAACTCCGACGGCAGTACCACGTTCGAGCGTGATACGGACCAATCCCCTCTGGTGAGCCCTCGCCTCCTCCAGCGACTGTCGACGCGTCAGGAATCGCGCACCGGTTACTTCGATCGCTGGCGCGTCAAGCCTCGTCAGCGTTTGTTCCGGCGCGGAAACCCTTTCATCGACGGTGTCGAGTCCATCATGGAGATCGACGACCGGGGTCAGGCAGTCGCGCAGTGGCGACTGGACCGTACCTGGCAGTACGACCCACTTGTGTACTTCGGCTTCGAATTCCTCGTCGAAGCTGATCTTGGCCCCCTCCTCGAAGTCTTCAGCGACGGCGCTGATGTGATACAGGTCGCTCGACGACGTGGTGATCTAGCGCTGCGACCCCAATATCGAAGGGTTTGGATCGACGTAAGCACCATGGCGCCAGTCACAGCCGAGGCGACGATCAGTTACCTGGAACAGCCCTATCAGGACAAGCGGGACGTCAATCTCAATCCGAGTCGTATTGCGGCACTGCATTCCGTCCTGGGAGGCCGTGCAATGCTCGGCACGATCGCGCCGGAGTGTCGCCGCGTCGCCCACGACCACCTACGGAGCGTTGCCGATCTCAGTCGTCTTACCGAGGAGGCAGCGAGGCATGTTGCCATGCACACTGATTCGATAATTGCGCAATCGAAGGCGCGGCACGCTGCGGCGGGGTTGGTTCCGGACGGAGACCTGCTGGCTGATGAAATCGAGGCGGGTTGCGCACTGGAGAAGGGGGTCAGGGTGCCGCGTATCCATCTCGCATCGGTGTCGTGCCTCGTTCGTTCGGCACAGAGTTGGAAAGACTATGTCTAGCGACGATCTCGTCACCATCGCGGGTGCGCTGCAATCATGGCCGTCGGAATACCAGGCAGCGTCCTCTGCGGAGATCTCGGACGCCTGCGTTCGATTTCTGGATGCTATTGCACAATTGGAGTCGGGTGGCGCCGGTTGGAGAGATATCGGCACCCTTCTGCGGCAAGTTCTCATCGGTATCCGTAGCACATACGACCATGAGGCTGCCTTACCCGTTCCCCGAGGCAATGGCTGGCCTGATGTCGAGCGGTGGAAGCTCATCAACTGTCGGACGACGACGCTCGCAGACGGCGGCCTGAGAGTATCCCCTGAAGTATGGATTCCCACGAGTTGCGGGTACGACGAAGCGATCGCCAAGCGGGCAAATGAGGACATCCTCGCGGCATTCAAGGACTCGATACCTGAGTTCCGTGAAGTGCCGGCTGATCCGTTCTGGACAAGTGCGCATGGCCCTGACTTCAAGACATATCGTGGGGAGACACAGCGTCAGGCGGCGCGTGCAGCGGCGTTGAACCGCGACAAGATATTAGCCGTATCGCTGCCCACCGGTCGAGGGAAGACCGCCGTTGCCTGGTCGAGGACACTGATGTCCGCTTCAGGAGTCACCGTCGTCGTGGTTCCGACAGTCGTTCTCGCCCTCGATATGGAGCGCCGGACGCGCGAGCTCTCGAGAAAGAGAGGATTGAGTTTGAGTCCCACAGGGCGTTTCGCCTATGTGAGGAGTATGGATATCGATATCAAATCGGCGATTCGTGGATCAGTCCGAGAGGGCACCCAGCGACTCCTGTACACCAGTCCCGAGGCTTTCGTGACGGGCCTCGCGCCTGCGATCCTCGATTGTGCCAAGGAGGGACGCCTTCAACAGATCGTCGTCGATGAAGCCCATCTGGTCGATCAATGGGGCAACGACTTCCGTACCGCGTTCCAAACGATGGCGGGCCTGATATCCGACGCACGGGCATGCGCACCAGCAGAGTCGTGTCCGTCGGTCACGCTACTGAGTGCCACTTTCTCGCAGCGCGCGATCGATATCGTCGATCATCTCTTCGGCGTCGGAGATCTTCCGGATCTGGTGTGGGGTTCGGAGTTGCGCACCGAACCAGCCTTCTTCACCGACTATGCGCCGGATGAGAACGCTCGGTCGGAGGCGGTGATACATGCGGTCGACGGACTACCGAAGCCACTCATCCTCTATACGACAACTGTGAAAGACGCCGAGGAGTGGGCCGACAGACTACGAAACGCTGGCTACTGTCGCGTCGCTTGCATCACCGGTGAGTCGACAGATGAGGAGCGAGCGCAGGTCGTGGCGGCAGTCCGTGGGGTCGATGCGGAGGGGAGAATTGTCGGAACGACGGTCGATATTGTGGTCGGAACCTCTGCATTCGGTCTGGGTCTCGATGTCGCAAATATCCGGACCATCGTCCATGCATGTGTACCCGAGACCGTGGATCGCTACTATCAGGAGGTCGGACGAGCAGGGCGTGACGGACGGCCAACTGTTGCCTACTTGTGTGAAGCACCTAGAGATCGAAGTCTGGCGAAGCGGTTGAACATGCCCACGCTCATCGGGGATACCAAGGGGTGGGAGCGATGGCAATCTCTGCTGCACAAAGCCACTCGCGTTTCCGGCCTGCGGTATCGAGTCGATCGTTCTCTCGTCCCTGCGTACCTGTCCGAGGGGTTCGGGGAAAGCGCGCAATGGAACGTCCGCACGCTACTTCTCATGGCGCAGGCCGGGGTGATCAAGTTCTGTGTACCGCAGTGGCGTCCGGATGTCGACGGTGAAAGTTCAGATGCTTTCTTCGATTCCGTAGCCGATGCTGTCGAGTTCGAATTGGTGAACGGCGAAGGGTTCGGTCAAGGCGGTTGGTCAAGCGCTGCGAATCGCGTCCGGGAGGAAGTTCGCGCATCTCAGCAGCAGTCGCTGGAGGCGATGTTCGAGATATTGTCCGGCAAACGGTGTGTGGGGCGTGTGCTTGCCAGTCACTACCGGGTGCGCCGGGATGGGGGAATGCTCATTACTGCGCCGGCGTGCCGAGGATGTCCCGCATGCAGGCGCGACCCCGCACTCTCTTCGGGTACCTCGGGCAGCGAGCCGAACCCGCCTCTCCCGTACTCCGGTGCTCTGGACCCGCTCGCCCGGTGGAGGGGAGATGCTTCATGGGCCTTCATCTGGTACGCCGATGGCGAGAAGCCCGATGGTCTGCTCACCCGACTCGCCCAACGAGGGTTGCAACTGTTTGCTGGGCTGTCAGCAGTAGAGGGTGAACGTTTACAGCAGAGTGTTCCGACAGTGCCGATCATCGTCGACCAGTCGGACTCGTATGTATCGCTGGTGCTCACGTACGAAGGACCCCTTGTTGTCGTGTCTGGTGAGGACGGTGTCCGCGCCGAGGTGTGGGAGCGGATCGAAATGAGCCTCGTCACCTACATGGTGGGGCCACGTGGCCTCCGTGATCCTGACAGGCCGGATTGGAGCCTGGCAGATACTGCTCGCAGTATCCGAGCATCGACGTTGTTGATGGAGTTGTGAATGGATATCTTGAACCCGCGGCCGGCACTTGCAATGCCCCAGACCATGTGGCTGTGCTATTCGGCTGTGGCCAATAACAACGGAATCTCCGAGGATCAGCTGTTCCGTCTCGTTGTACCGGAGGAGTTGCTTGATAAAGTTCCGCAGGGGGGCGCGCATGTCCGCAGGGCGGTCGGTGATCTTGTCGAATTGGGGCTGATCGAGATCGACAGCGAAGGCTTGCTCAGTGCTGAGTCGAATGATGCGACAGGATTCTTGAGGAAACTGCGGCGACTCGTCGTTGTGCCTCCTGTGGACATTTCGAAATCTTTTGAGGGGGCCCCAGACCTGCGTTCTGGGCTTATTTGGCTCATGAGGCAGAGTCCCTTCGTTCCGCTTCATTGGAATGATAGTGACCAAGGGAGAATTCCTTTTCTCAACGACACACGGTGGAATGCTTTTACGCACTGGAGTGTTGTCCTGGGATTTGCTCGCCCAGCGCTGAAGGTTTTCTCCCCGGGCGTGCAGGGATCTATCACAGTTGATCCGACCGATGCAGTCATCGATGTCTTGACCAATCCGTGGATTGAATCGCACTTCCCGGAAGGAGAGCGGATACCCGTTGTCGCCTTCATGAATTCCCTGCGAAGTGAGTTGCCGATCGTTCCGGGGCATCCATCGGCGGTGTACGACGGGATGGACGTCCATGCCTCGAATGAGTGGGCCGCCGTCGGGTTGGCTCTCAGTTGTGCCGAAACTCGAGGCGTGCTGAGGATGGGATACCAGTCCGACCCGAGTGGGGTGGTAGCGCTTCCGGGCAACGAGGGATCGGGTCGCGCTCGTTACGTCTCCTGGATCGAGGTAATGAAGTGATCACATTTCCGACGAACTTTACGTGTTGGAAAGCGGAGACCGTCGTTGCGACCATTTCGACCGAAGCGGCCACGCCGTCGGACGAGGTCCTGCTCGCTACCCATTCACCGCTGAGCATTCGTCGTGAGGGTTCACGTGCAGGCGCCAGTGCCGGTCGTGTGAGCGAAGGGGACGTGCTCGACGAGTTTCTCGGTACGGCACCGAACGCGGGCGTCGTGATCGCTCCGGTTCTCGGGGAATCCGGGGCGGGGAAATCCCACCTGGTTCGGTGGGTGTACGCGACCATGCCGAAGAGTGATGAGAAGCGTCACATCATCTACCTGCCTAAGACACAAACCAGCCTGCGGGATGTCGTCGAGGAGCTTCTGAAGGGCCGGGCGGGTCCTGTATTCGACGAGATCAGGGGACAAGTCACTTCCGGCACCTCGGTTACCGTCGAAGAGATGGAGCGACGGATCCTGAACGAACTTGCGGAGGCGGTTCGCTCCCGAGCGCCACAGGGGCCGCTTGACAAAAAACTCGTCGGAGATGACGGTCTGGCCCTGCTGTTCCACGACCCCTTGTTCCGTGAACATATGCTGCGGACCGGTTCGTTCATCAACCGCCGCGCGGTCCATGCGCTGAACGGGCGTGGCTCCGACGAGGCCGACATCCCTCTCGAGTTCACCGAAGACGAACTGCCCATGGATATAGCAGATTCGGCCAGGTTGATCGACGCTGCTGCCGTGACCCAACGGTTGTTCAGGCGCCTGTCGACAGATAGTCGTATGCAGGCGGAAGCGGTTCGGATCCTCAACGAAGTGCTGGATGTTGCCATCACGAAGGCGGCTAACATCGGTGTCGGAAATATCAACCGTGCTTTCATGAAACTCCGTGAGGAGTTGGTCGGCCACGAGATCATCCTCTTGATCGAGGATGTGGCGCTCATCCAAGGCGTTCGGCGTGACCTCCTGGATGCAATCATCGAGACCAGCATTGTGCAGGGTAAGGAAAAATACGCTACAGTGCGTGCTCTCCTCGCGGTGACGCCGTCGTACTATCGCGAAAATCTGCCCGAAACGTTCCGGACGCGTGCGGAAGCGAGTTCGCCCAAGTATGTTGTGGATGTCGAACTTTCGCCCGATGGTGCCGAAGATTCTCAGTTGGTAGATTTCGTCAGTCGGTACCTCAACGCGGCTCGCGTCGGCAAGGACAGGCTCGAATCCTCGATGCGGGCGACTGCTATGCAGGCTGTTCCCAATGCGTGTGACGATTGCGCCTTCAGGGAGGCGTGTCACGACGTATTCGGCACTTCCGATGTCGGCTATGGCCTCTATCCCTACAACCGATCGGCGATTGAACGAGCGGTCCGTGCCTGCGCAGATGTCGACCGAAGCGGTGGAGACGCGTTGCTGTTCAATCCGCGGCGCGTACTTGCGAGGGCGGTACGTGATGTTCTGGAGACGGCGGAGGGCCTCATCAAGATTGGAGAGTTTCCGCCGCCTGGGCTTCTCGAGGAGGAGTCGAGCAACGCGCGATTGCCAGGTCTCGCAACCGAAGTGGTGGCGGAGTTGGAAGATTATCATGCCGCGCCGGACACTGTGCGGCAGCTGCAGACGTTCCTTTTGTTCTGGGGCGAGAACGGCACTTGCAGGCCTCCTGAGACGATCTTCTCGGCTTTCGGGATCGATCCGCTTCCGAACGCCCTGACCTTCGAACCCGAAGCCGATCGGTTGCGGCCGGTGAGCGACCCTCGGGAGGGAGTTGCTGGCCTCCCGGCCGACCACGCTACGAGCAAAGGGAGTGGGAAGGGGGAGCTTTCCCTCTCAGTCCAGCGTCAACTCGATCAGATCGATGCATGGGGAGGAGGTAATGCGGTCCTTCCGCAGAAGATCGCGCAGGAAGCGCGCAACATCATTCGTGAAGCGATTTTGAATCGATTGCATTGGTTTGATCCTGCGATCAAGTACCCCGACGCGGCCACGCTGAACAAGGCGCTACCCACCGGAGCGCGTGGCATTTCGATCGAGGGAGTGAACGAGTCGATCGCTTCTACTGTCGAGCCGGTTCTCCGTGTCAGTCGAACTGGACGGAACGCCTTGATGCTCAAGGGGCTGGTGTTGCTGGAGGCGAAGCGGCCTGACTTGTCGGGCGAAGCGTTGGCACGCCTCGATGCCCTCGTGAGCGAGGCGATTCCGGTGGTTGCCCAGAGAGTCCTCGAGACCCTCGAGTACGACAAGGACAAGTTGGTCGCAGCCGCTCGGTCGCTGATCGAAGGTGCACACGTGTGTGGCTATCTCACATACCGACAGAAGAAAACGGATCTGATCAGTGCCCTCATATGGAGGGGGAACGCCAGTCGAGCAGATCAGGAGTCTCGCAACCCGCAATGGAACATCGAGTACAGGAAGTACATCGAAGAGCGTGCGAAGGCAGTGGACAAGTTCGTCGCGGCTGTGGGGGTAGCGCAGGGAATGGGCGGCGTCCACGCACTCGACAACATAAGGCTCATCGAGATCGTCAAGAGTGTACGCGTAACGTGGGATACTCCCGTTGACCCACAGCAGCTTCCGATATGGTGTACTGCTGCCCATAGACAACTCGGAAACGTCGTTCAACTCGCCCCACTCCAAATCAACGAGTGGACCCAACTGTCGAGTCGAGTTCGCCGATTGCTACCTGCTGGAGAGTCGTATGCGGACACGGTCGACGCCATAATCCGGGCTGCCGATGAGGGGTCCGGACAGGGATTGGTGCCGGTCCAGAATCTGTCGGCGCTGACTGCAGCGAATACGAGCGCCCGTGTGCTCAATGAGCGTGTCGTAACCCGGGTGGAAAAGGCAGTCGCGGACGCTGCGGGGAAGTCCGGCTACGAACTCGCCTGCGTCGTGGGAGGCGACGTCGGCGGCGACCTGAATAAACTGGTCGACTTCCTCGAAGCCTCTGCCCAGTGGATCGAACAAGGAATCAGAAATGGTGAGGTCGACCAAGGTTCGGCTCTTGACATCGACGTTGCAATAGACGAACAGGTGCAGCGTTGGTTGATGATCGTGGGAGAGGACGGGGCGAATGCCTGACGGTGAATCGGAAACGAGCCTTCTGATCAGAGCGAAGCGTTTGACTGCCTTGGCCAGACAGCGTCGAGAAGGCGCGGAAAAGATTCAGGACATCACGAGAACGAACACCGCGCTCGATGAACTCGCCAAGGAACTGACCGACCTGGAGAAAGTGCTGCAACTGTACAGATTGCTGGTGGGGAAGTCGATTGCGGTCGAGATAGGCGTCGACCTCGGTAAGGCGCCACGGGGGTTGCGGAATCACATCGACCAAGTGGGAAGGCCGGACCCTCGATTCTTGAGAGCGCGTACGAAAGATGCGCGGAGGACTCGGGAGGTCCTCGAGGGCCATGCGCGGAACTCCTGGGCAGAATGGTCGCATGCGATGCTGACCGCACTTCCGCTCGCACGCTTGGCGCTCCTGGGTGTGTGGAGGACTTCGGTCGAAACGGACCTGCGGGATATGAGGCAGGCTGCGGTCAGGCCGCCGACGATCGCCGGCGTCGAGCGCTTTATGCTGAAGTTTGACGCCGTGAAGGCACGATTCGATGCTTTGGGGCCGACCGCGGAATTGGACGCTGTCCTGGCGAAGCTTCCTTGTGCGCTCGGTGCTTTGACGGACGAGGACGTCGTACTACTTCGCTCTCATGACGTCGATGTGCAGATCTCGTTGAGGACGGTATGACCGACGCCAGTGAACATCGTGTGGGTGAACTCGTCAGTCGCCTCGAGGACCTGGAACTTCCGTTGCTTTCCTGGGGGGTCGTAGACGGATTCCTCAGCGCCGACGATGTGGCTTCGGCGATCGACGAGCAGCGGAGCGCGCAGTTCGCCGATGGAGAGTTCGATGTGCCGTCCGCGGCCGAATACCTTGACTTGCTGATCGAGCGGAACTATGTTTTTCGCCTTCCGACCGGCGAGGAGCGATACCGGACGAGGTTCGCCGAGCAACTGCGTCTGCTGCGTCTGCTGCGGCAGTTGTGGCCGCCCAGAGACGTCGCTGCAGACGGTTGGTGGCGACGGCATGCCACTCTGGTTGCCGACTACAGGCTGTGGGTGGGGCCGCGCCGATACCCGCGCCGCGACCTCAGTGCTGAGACCGTGCGCGACGAGTTGGGTAGCCTGCCCGAGTGGTCGGGGGCCCACGAGGATGTCCTGAGCCGTGTGATCGGGGAATCGCTTCTGGCACGATTCCAGTTGCGGGCTACGCGAGCTGTTCTTGCGGGCATCGCTGCCGATAGGCCGACCGCGCAGATCATCACGGCTGGAACAGGTTCTGGCAAGACACTTGCATTCTATCTACCTGCTGTTCTAGACATCGCAGCAAGTACGACAGTGCGTCGTCGAGGGCCGCACACGCTTGCGCTGTACCCACGAATCGAACTCCTTCGGGATCAAGCTCGGGAGGCGACGCTCCTGGCCGAACGCATCGGTCCAGTCGGTGGAAACGGCCGGAGGATTCGCGTCGGACTGCTCTACGGCGGAACCCCGTACTACAAGGACTTCGAGCGGCAAAAACCGCGCGGATGGACTCGCACCAACACGGGGTGGATCTCTCCGTACTTCCCTTGCCTTTCCGACGGATGCGCGGGGGCCTTGGCCTGGCTCGATCGTGACCGGCAAAAAGGGCTCGAGCGCTTGACGTGTTCGATCTGTGGCAGGGCGAGCGAAGCCGATGCGATCGCCTTGACCCGTGAGTCCATGACCAGACGCCCCCCGGACATCCTGTTCACTACCACCGAAATGCTGAGCAAGCAGTCGACTTCCGGTCGTGTAGCGGAGGTGCTGGGATGGAAGGGGCCGAATGGAATTCGGCTGGTACTACTCGATGAGGTACATACTTACTCCGGTGTGCACGGAGCGCAGGTGGCATACACCCTGCGGCGCTGGCGTCACGCCAATCGGCAGCACGGTTCCGACAGTGTCACAATGGTAGGTCTGTCGGCGACCCTACGCGACGCCGGTCAGTTCTTCGCGGATCTGACTGGTGTAGAACGCGGCGATGTCGACCTCATCGCGCCGACTGCTGAGGAACTCGATCCCATCAGTCGGGAATACGGCGTCGTTCTGCGCGGAGATCCCCTCTCAGGTGCAGCACTTCTTTCGACCACCATCCAGACCCTGATGCTTCTCGGACGAATGCTGGACCGTGGGCAGAGCCAGTTCGGTTCCATTGCCTTCGCGTTCACCGACGACCTGGACGTGGTGAATCGTCTCTACGACAATCTACGTGATGCGGAGGGGTATTCGCGGTTCGGCCGTTCTCGGGGGGAGGTCCTCGGCCGACTTCGGGATCCGGCGCTTCCGCAGACGGGTGCGCGCTACGAAGACGGGCAATCGTGGGATCTGGCCGACCGCTTGGGGCGGATGGCGTCGTCTCTGCGCGTAGCCCGGACGTCCTCACAAGACGCCGGTGTCGATGTGGCTGCGGACGTCGTAGTGGCGACCTCGTCGCTCGAGGTGGGATTCAACGACCCCAGGGTGGGGGTCGTGGTCCAGCACAAGGCGCCGCGCGACATGGCGTCGTTCCTCCAGCGGCGTGGACGGGCGGGCCGTCGTCTCGAGATGCGTCCGTTGACGGCCGTGGTGCTCTCCGACTTCGGTCGTGATCACGCCGCCTACCAAGCCTACGAGCGGTTGCTGAGCCCGGAGATCGGTGTGCGCTCCTTGCCGGTGGGCAACCGTTTCGTCATCAAGATCCAGGCGACGCATGCACTTCTCGACTGGCTGTCACGCGTAACGGGTCGGGATGCCCGCGATCTTGCTACCTGGCCCGAATCAGGTAAGACCCCCGATGCCTCGGCTGTCATCGACATTCTTCAGCAGGTGCTGGATTCGACACAACGTCAGGACGAGTTGAAGCGTTTCATACAGCGGGCACTCTCGATCTCGGCTGATGACACCGAAGCAGTGATGTGGGAGGAGCCGCGGGCTTTGATGCTGTCGGTCATCCCCACTCTGCTCAAGCGACTCGGGCGCGGGTGGCAGACACTTCCCGGCAGTGTCGACGCCGGTGCCATCCCACAAACTCCTCTACCGGAATTCCTGACGACGACACTGTTCGACGCGCTGAACACGCCGGACGTCGTCCTGGCCATGCCGCCGGAATTCCGCACAGGCGAACCGCAGACAATGCCGGTGCTCCAGGCTCTCAGGGAAGCCGTCCCGGGACGGGTGAGTCGTAGATTCGGATTTGCCCACGCGTCGCACAGGACCTGGCTGACACCGGCCGGCCCCGGCGCGGAACTCGAGTTGGCCACATTCGTGTCCAAGGGACATGCCCTCGGTAAATGGACCGCGCAGTCCGGTGAGCAATTCTTTGTCGTCCGTCCGCTGGAAATACAGTTGCAGGCGCCATCTCGTGATGTTGCCGATACCTCCAGTGCACAGCCGGTTTGGAGGTCGTCGTTCGAGTACGAGAAGGGCTCACTTCACGAGGTGGATGTACCTTCTCCCTCGCCGTGGTCGGCTTTCATCCTAGAGTGTGCCTTCGCACTCCATATCGGTGGCAATCCCATGACGGTCCGGCGAATGTGTATAGGTGCGGGAGGCGAGATGGCCCTTCAGAAGGGTTCCCGGATCGAGCGGCATTCCCACACTACCTCGTACGTCCATCAAGGCGAACCAGCCGCGATCGGATTCGACATGGAGGTGGATGCCTTCGTCGTCATGGGTATCGTGCCCGACGGGGAAGAGTGGTCCGCGCTTGCGCGGACACCTGCGTGGCGCACACTCGCGTTC
>NZ_JARWRU010001060.1 GCF_029867845.1 Nocardia farcinica
CCTCCGGGCGGGGGTCGGGCCCGGGGGGGCGGGGGTCTCCGGGCGACGCCTGGGTCGACGGGGCGTTGCGGGCGGTCGACTCCGCCGTGCTGGCCACCCGGCGGGCCAGCTTCTCCCTGCTCGGATTGGACCCGGAGGACCCCCGTGACTGATCAGGATCCCGCCCCCGACATCGAGGACAAGGTTCCCGAGCCGCCGCAGCACTGGTTCGCCGACGTCCTGGCCTCCGACGGCGGCGTGGTACGCCTGCGGCCGATCGTGCCCGAGGACGCCGAGGCCATGCAGGCCTTCCATGCCGCGCTGTCCGAGCGCACCCGCTACCTGCGTTACTTCGGGCCATACCCGCGCATCTCGCCCAAGGACCTGTACCGCACCACCCATGTCGACCACCGCGACCGGGTGGGACTGGTGGCCGAACTGGGCGAGCGGATCATCGCGGTCGGCCGCTACGAACTCGTCGACCGTCCGGGCCCGCGCGCCGCCGAGGTGGCGTTCGTGGTCGCCGACGAGCACCAGGGCCGCGGGCTCGGTTCGATCCTGCTCGAGCACCTGGCGGGCGCGGCCGCGGAAAACGGCATCCAGACCTTCGTGGCCGAGGTGCTCGCCGAGAACTACACCATGGTGACCGTCTTCCGGGAAGCCGGTTACCAGGTGGAACGCAGCCGCGACGGCACCGTGCTGCACCTGGAGTTCGCCATCGATCCGACCGAGGCGCTGGTCTCGGTGCGCGACGCGCGTGAACGCGCCTCCGAGGCGCGCAGTGTCGGCAACCTGCTCGCCCCGCGCTCGATCGCGGTGATCGGCGCGACGCCCGGCGCAGGCCGGGTCGGCGGCGCGGTGCTGGCCAATCTGCTGTCGGCCACCTTCCAGGGGCCGGTGTACCCGGTGAACCCGCACCGCCGCTCGGTGCGGGGCGTGCGGGCGTACGCCACGGTGCGCGAGATCCCCGACGTGGTGGATCTGGCGGTGGTGGCGGTGCCCGCCGGGGAGATCGACTCGGTGCTCGACGACTGCCTGGCCAAGGGCGTCAAGGGCCTGGTGGTGCTGACCGCGGGCTTCGCCGAGACCGGTCCGGCGGGCATGGCCGCCGAACGCGAACTCGTCGCCGCCGCGCGCGGGCACGGCATGCGGGTGGTGGGGCCGCGCGCGCTCGGCCTCGCCAACAACGACCCGGGCCTGGGGCTGAG
>NZ_JARWRU010001061.1 GCF_029867845.1 Nocardia farcinica
CCCCCCCCCCCCCCCCCCCCCCCGCCCCCCCCCCCCCCCCCCCCCCCCCCCCCCCCCCCCCCCCCCCCCCCCCCCCCCCCCCCCCCCCCCCCCCCCCCCACGACCGTGTCCTCCTGGTTTGACCCGCGCCGGCCGCGGGTAGTTGCTGTTGGATAGCTATCGCTGTTCAATAGCGTTCGAGGTCCGCGCGGGACTGTCCCGCTCGTCACCGGACCCAGTGCTCCACACGCAGCGCGTGACGTATTTCCGCAGGACATGTGCTCGGCAGGAACGTGCTTTCGGCAGGACGTGTTTCCGGCAGGACATGTGCTTTCGCCAGACATGTGCTCCCGGCAGGAAATGGCACCCCCCCTTATGCAGGAGGATGAGTCGTGGGCGTTCGGTCTGATTCCGGTTCGGTGCCGCGAGGCGGCGGCAACAGCGCGGATTCCGTGCCGCGTGGCGGTGACGGCGCCGTGCTACCGCACTCGCGCGGCAGGCTGCACATCGTGCTGGTCGCCCCGCCCTACTTCCAGGTGCCGCCCACCGGTTACGGGGGTGTCGAGGCGATCGTCGCGCACCTGGCCGACGCCCTCGTCGCCCGAGGTCACCGAGTCACCCTGATCGGGATCGGCGAGCCGGGCACCGCGGCCGACTTCCTCGCGGTCTCCGAACGCGGCGCCGCCGAACAACTCGGCGAGGCGTATCCCGAAGTGCTGCACGCCCTCCGGGTGCGGCAGGCAGTGGAGGAACTGGCCGCGCGCGAGCCGATCGACGTGTTGCACGACCACACCTTCGCCGGGGTGCTGAACGCGCCCTCCTATCACCGGCTCGGCATTCCGACCGTGCTGACCGTGCACGGCGCGGTGGACGGCGAATTCGCCGAGTACTACCGGCGAATCGGCGACACCGCGGGACTGGTGGCCATCAGCGACCGGCAGCGCGCGCTGGCCCCCGACCTCAACTGGGTCGGGCGGGTGCACAACGCCGTGGCGCCGCAACAGTGGCCGTTTCGCGCCGAAAAAGATTCCTACGCACTGTTTCTCGGCCGCTTCTCGCCCTGCAAGGGCGCCGATCTGGCGGTGCTGGCCGCCCACGAGGCGGGGCTGCCGCTGATCCTGGCCGCCAAATGCATCGAGCCGGTGGAGAAGGAGTTCTTCGAGGACCGCGTCCGGCCGCTGCTCACCGACGACGATCTGGTCTTCGGCGAGGCGGACTCCACCCAGAAGCGCACCCTGCTCGCCGACGCCCGCTGCCTGCTGTTCCCCATCCGCTGGGAGGAGCCGTTCGGCATGGTGATGATCGAGGCCATGGCCTGCGGGACGCCGGTGGTCGCGATGCGCGGCGGCGCGGTCGAGGAGGTGGTCGAGCACGGGGTGACCGGCTGGGTCTGCGACGAGGCCGCCGCCCTGCCGGAACACATGCTGCGCAGCGAGGAGATCGACCCGCGCGCCTGTCGCGCCAGGGTCGAACAGTCGTTCTGCGTGGACCGGCTGGCCGCGGGCTACGAGGCGGTGTACGCCGAGAGCGTCGCAGGCTTCCGCAAGGCCCCCGAACAGCGGGCCACCGGCGCCGCGATGTCCGCTCTCGTCTCGGCGGTGCGGTGATGACCGCCCCGCTGCGCCCGCTGGCGGGCACCGCCGTGGTCAGCCTCGTGCGCGCCGACACCGGATGCCTGTGTGTGAGCGATCGCAGCGGCGACATCCGCCGCGACGCCACGCAGGGTTTGTTCTACCGCGACGCGCGGGTGCTGTCGCAGTGGGAGCTGACCGTGGAGGGCCGCGCCGTCGAACAGATCGCCTTCGACAACGTCGGTCCTGGCCAGACCCGGTTCCTGCTGCGCGTCACGCCCTACTCCGGCTGCGTGAGCACCGTGCTGATCGAGCGCCACCGCATCCTCGGCCACGGCCTGACCGAGTCGATCACCGTGCGCAATCTCGGTCACGAGGACACCGCACTCACCCTGACGCTGGACGTGGACGCCGATTTCGCCGACCTGACCGCCGTCAAGCACGGCAGGCCGGAGGTGGGCGGCGGCGACGTTGCGGTCAACGGCGAGGAGATGCTGTTCATCGACGACAACGACTCCGGGCACGGGGTGGCGGTGCGCGCCTCGGGCGAGCCCACCGTGACCCCTGGGTTGTTCCGCTGGCACGCGGTGGTGCCCGCACAGGGCCGCTGGCAGACCGAACTGGCGGTACAGCCGGTCAACCGCTACCGGCGGATGCCGCTGGTGGGCTCGCAGACCCCAGGCGAACCCGACGAGCCGACCGCCAGCTGGCGCGACACCCCGGCCAGGGTGCACGCCACCGCCAGGGAGTTCGCCCGGGTGCTCGCCTACTCCGAGGCCGACCTGGCCGCGCTGGCCATCCACGACGACACCGGCGCCCCCGCCTTCCTGGCCGCGGGCGCGCCGTGGTCGATCCATCTCTCCGTCCGCGACAGCCTGCTGAGCGCGTGGATGACGCTGCCGCTCGACCCGGATCTGGCGCTGCGCACCCTGACCAGGCTCGCCGCGCTACAGGGCGCCGCCACCGATCCGCACACCGAGGAGGAGCCGGGGCGCATCCCGCGCGCCTACCACGGTCCGGCGGGCGAGGCCGACCGGGCGGGCGCCTGCTACGGCTCGGTGGACACCACGCCGCTGTTCGTCATGCTGCTCGGCGAGGCATTGCGCTGGGGCGCCGACCCCGATGTCGTCCGCACCCTGCTTCCCGCCGCCGACGCGGCGCTGACCTGGATCGACCGGTACGGCGATCTCGACGGCGACGGCTTCGTCGAATACCGCAGGCACACCGATCGCGGCAGGCTCAACCAGAGCTGGAAGGACAGCTGCGACTGCATCAACGACGCGCACGGCCATCGCGCCGACCCGCCGATCGCGCTGGCCGAGGTCCAGGGTTACGCCTACGCCGCCGAGCTGGCGCGCGCCGACCTGGCCGACGCCTTCGGCGACCACCACGACGCCGAGCGGTTGCGCGGCAGCGCCGCCGAACGCAAGGCCCGCTTCGACGCCGCCTTCTGGATCGCCGATCGCGGCCACTACGCGCTCGGCCTGGACGGGCACAAGGCCCACATCGACGCGCTGACCAGCAATCCCGCGCACTGCCTGTGGACCGGGATCGTCGCCGAGGAGCGCGCCGCACAGCTGATCGAGTCGCTCGGGAGCCGGTCGATGGGCAACGGCTTCGGCCTGCGCACCCTGAGTTCGGAGATGGCGGCCTACAACCCGATGAGCCACCACAACGGCAGCGTGTGGCCGCACGACACCGCGATCGCGGTGGCCGGGCTGCTGCGCTATCGGCACGTGCCCGGCGCGAAGGCGCTCGCCGAGACGCTGACCGCGGGCCTGCTGGACGCCGCGAGCTTCTTCGACGGCCGGTTCCCCGAGCTGTTCTGCGGCTTCGACCGCACCGAGTTCCCCACGCCGGTGCCGCATCCGGCGGCCTGCGTGCCGCACGCGACCTCGGCGGCGGCGTCGTTGCTGTTGCTGCGTTCCTGGCTCGGCCTCGAGCCGGACGTGCCGAACCGTACCCTGGTGTTGCATCCGCGGTTGCCGCTGGACTGGGGCACCGTGCGGCTCGGCGATCTGCGGCTGGGGCAGGCGACCGTGCACATCACCGCGCACGCCAACTCCGCTGAGGTCACCGGGCTGCCCGCGGACTGGGAACTGCGCAAGGCGACGCCGACGACGCCTGCGCACAGTCGCGACACCCGGCCCTGGGACGACGACCAGGTGACGGTGGCCACTCGCTGACCGAGGACACCACGACGAGGATCGACCGTGACCGAAGCACACTGGAATCCGCTGCTGCGGGCGCAGTTCGACTGGCATTGGGACAACCAGGTGCGCGACCGCCTGGCCGGACTCACCGACGAGGAGTACTTCTGGGAGCCGGTCCCCGGTTGCTGGAGCGTGCGCCCGCGCGGCACCAGCAGCGCACCGGTACAGGCGGGCAGCGGGACGATGACCATCGACTTCGCCTTCCCGCCCCCACAACCGCCGCCGGTGACCACCATCGCCTGGCGGCTCGGGCACCTGATCGTCGGGGTGCTGGCGATGCGCGGCGCAAGCCACTTCGGCCGGGCGCCGGTGGACTACCGGTCCTTCGAGTACGCGGCCACCGCCGAGCAGGCGCTCGCCCAGCTCGAAGCGGAGTACGCGACCTGGCGGGCGGGAGTGGAGTCGCTGGGCGAGGAGGGGCTGCTCCGCCCGTGCGGACCGGCGGAGGGGCCGTACGCCGAGGAACCGATGGCGGCGCTGGTGCTGCACGTCCAGCGCGAGCTCATCCACCACCTCGCCGAGGTGGCGCTGCTGCGGGATCTGTACGCGCACTCCCGCGCAGCCGCGTCCTGAATCCGGGGCGTCCAGCCCGGGGGACGCCATGCGACACGCTTGGCGCGACACGCGGCCGGGGAGTCGTCCACCCATCCGGGCGGCTCATGGGTCCGAACGTGAGGCGAGAAGAACTCGTTCGGACGAGAGGTGATCGATGGCACCCGGTCGGCACAGCAGCTCGATCCGTCGCGGCGGCGCGGTTCCGCGCACCGGCGGCGGAAGGCACGCGGCGCCGGGAGGGCGCGTCCGCGCGGTCGTTC
>NZ_JARWRU010001062.1 GCF_029867845.1 Nocardia farcinica
CAACCGGTCCGGGCGCTCGATCAGGCCGCCGTCGGCGGACAGGCCGCTGGCCTCGGCACGCGCCTTGGCATACGAGATGACCTGCGAGGTCACCAGCACCACCAGGGTGGCGGCGAACAGCCAGCGGTTGTGCTCGTGGAAGATCGCCCACCAGGCCAGGGCGCCGAAGATCGCGCCGTCGGCGACACGGTCGCAGGTCGCGTCGAGCACTGCCCCGTACTTCGTGCCGCCGCCGCGCGCTCGCGCCATCGCCCCGTCGAGCATGTCGAACATGACGAACAGCCAGATGAGGATGGTGCCCCAGAACAGGTGACCTGTCGGGAACAGCGTGACCGCGGCGGTGATCGAGGCGACGGTGCCGATCAGTGTCACCGCGTCGGGGGTGAGACCGGTGGCGACGAGCGCCCTGCCGAGCGGCGCGGTCGCCTTCGCGAAGGTCTCACGGCCGAAGAAGCTGAGCACCTACTCCATTTCCTTCCACGCCTGCGCGAGCAGGGCCCTGGTCTCGCCCAGCAGCTGCGGCATCATCTTCACCCCGCCGATGACGGTGATGAAGTTCGCGTCGCCGCCCCAGCGCGGCACGATGTGCTGGTGCAGGTGGTCGGCCAGCGAGCCGCCCGCCACCCCGCCCAGGTTCAGGCCGACGTTGAAGCCCACCGGGCGCGAGACACTCTTCATCACCCGGATCGCCCGCTGGGTGAAGGCCATCAGCTCGTTGCTCTCGGCCTCGGTCAGTTCCTCGAGGTCGGCGACCCTGCGGTAGGGCACGACCATCAGGTGGCCCGGGTTGTACGGGTAGAGGTTGAGCACCGCGTAGACCGTCTCGCCACGCGCGACGATCAGGCCCTCCTCGTCGGTCATCAACGGGATGTCGGTGAACGGGTGCCCGGTACTGCCCGGCCGCTTGACCGGGGTCTCGGTGATGTAGGACATCCGGTAGGGCGTCCAGATCCGTTGCAGCCGATCGGGTTCGCCCACGCCGACGTCGACGATCTCCTTGCGCTCGGACGCCGCGCCGGTGCCGTCGCGACCGTGGCGGGTGTCGCCGCCGGGGGCGGCCGCGCTGTCGTCGAAACTCATCTAGCTCTCCCCCGCCGACACGATCTGGAAGCCCTCCGCGGTCGGAGAGGCGTTCACCCGGTTGGCGATCCACGCCACCACGGTGGCCACGGCGTCGGCGACCGGCACCCCGTTGACCTGGGTGCCGTCGCGGAAGCGGAAGCTCACCGCGTCGGCCTCCACATCGCGCGCGCCCGCCAGCAGCATGAACGGGACCTTCTGCGCGGTGTTGTTGAAGATCTTCTTCTGCATCCGGTCATCGCTGCGGTCCACCTGCGCGCGCACGCCCTGGTCGGTCAGCGCCTCGATCACCTTGTCCAGGTG
>NZ_JARWRU010001063.1 GCF_029867845.1 Nocardia farcinica
CCGCAGCTGCGCGCACTGCCGGTCGGCGGCGCGCTGCAACCGGCGCACCCACCGCGCGTCGCGGGCGGGGGCTTCACGGCCGAGCACCGCGGCCACCGAAGCGTCGGGGTCGGCGGGTCCGTGGACGGCGGCGATCAGCACGGTGCCGCCGTAGAGCCCGAAGTCCCACGCCCGCACCACCGACATCCCCGCCGCGGCGAGACGCGCACGCAGAAACTCCAACCCGTAATACGCAAAATGTCCGTGCCGCAACGCATTCCATTGATCCCCGCCGACGATCGTGTGCAACGGATGGTACTGGACCAGCAACACGCCCCCCGCCGCGGTGGCGGCCACCCGCCGCGCGAACGCCGCCCGCTGGTCACGCTCGTGCATCAACCCGAAACAGTCGAGCACCACATCGGCGGGCACACCGGCCACCCCACCCCCGGCGCCACCGTCACAGCCGAGAACACCGAAACCACGCGCGACCAACAGATCCGACCAGCTGCCACCGTGCGGGCTGCCGAACTCACGCACCGTCGACCCCCGCAACAACCCCGCCGCCGCCACCCGCGCGACCGCCTCCGCCGCCTGCTCCCGCAACGCCAGCGGCTCCACCCCACGCGGCTCCTCGGTCACCGTGTCATCACTCGCCAACTGCGCCAACCGGCAGTCCGAGCACAGCACCATCGCCAGCGGATGCGCCGCCTCCGCCGGATCCAACGGCTGCCCGACCGGCGGAAACCAGTCCGCCGCGGGCATCGACCCCGGATCCAGCACCGTCTCCAACGCCGTGCCACCACACGCCAGGCACACCCCGTTCATGGCACCATCACCGCGTGCGTATCCAGACCACCGAACTCCACGGCGTCGAACTGCTGATCCCGCGCCCCTTCCACGACGAACGCGGACTGTTCACCCGCACCTTCGACGCCGAGATCTTCGACGCCGCCCACGGCGCGGGCGCGGCAGCGCGATTCGTGCAGGACTCCCAGTCCCGCTCCACCCGAGGGGTCATCCGCGGCCTGCACGGCCGCCGCGGCCGCGGCGAAGCCAAACTGGTGCGCTGCGCGCACGGCGCCGTCCACGACGTCGTCGTCGACATCCGCCCCGGCTCCCCCACCTTCGGCCACCACCAGGCCTTCCGCCTCGACGACGAGAACTTCCACCACCTCTACATCCCGCCCGGCTTCCTGCACGGCTTCCAGGCGCTCACCGACACCGCCGACGTGTGCTATCGCATCGACCGCCCACACGACCCGGCCGAGGACATCGCCGTCGCCTACGACGACCCCGACCTGGCCGTCGCCTGGCCACTGCCGGTCACCGTCGTCTCCGCCCGCGACCGCGCCGCGGGCAGCTGGACGCGGCTGCGCGAATCCGGTCACCTCACGCACCTGCCCTGACCCGCCGCAGCTCGGCGTCGACCGCCCCGGCCTCGCCGAGCTCCCGCAACCGCGCCAACCGCACGAACCGCTCCGCGAAATCCCGCGCCGTCAAACCACGCGCGGTGTACTCCCGACACAGTTCGGCCGCACCATCGGCGATGCTCCACCGCGCCTCGAACCCCAGCTCGCGGCGCGCCTTCCCGAAATCCACCCGATACGAGCGCGGATCGGCCCCCGACTCCCCGGTGATCACCACCCGCGCGCCCGGCACCACCGCCGCCACCGCCTCCGCGATCTCGGCGACCGTCCGATTGTTCACCTCGGTGCCGATGTTGTACGCCTGCCCGCGCACCACCTCCGCGGGCGCCTGCAAGCACACCGCGAACGCCTCGGCGATATCGGCGGCATGCACCAGCGGACGCCACGGCGTCCCGTCCGACAACACCTTCACCACCCCGTCGAGCACCGCGTGCCCGACCAGATTGTTCAGCACGATGTCGGCCCGCAACCGAGGCGAGAACCCGAACGCGGTCGCGTTGCGCAGGAACACCGGCACGAAACCGTCGTCGGCCAACGCCAGCAGATCGTCCTCGACCCGCACCTTGCTCTGCGCGTACGGCGTCAACGGACGCAACGGCGCCGACTCGTCGACCAACCCGTCCCCGGCCGCCCCGTACACCGAACACGTCGACGCGTACAGGAACCGCGACACCCCCGCGTCCTTGGCCAGCCGCGCCAACCGGGTCGAGGCGTGATGGTTGATGTCGTGGGTGATCTGCGGGACCAACGCCCCCAACGGATCGTTGGACAACGCCGCCAGATGCACCACCGCGTCGAAACCGGCCAGATGCTCGGCCCGCACATCCCGCAGATCCAACGCCAGACCGGGCGGATCGGCCGGCGCACCGCCGAGCACGCAATCGGCGAAGTACCCGGTGTCCAAGCCGACCACCTCGTGCCCGCGCGCGGCCAGCACCGGGGTCATGACCGTTCCCAGGTACCCCTGGTTACCGGTGACCAGAACACGCATCTACCTCTTACCTCCGAAATCGACGATCAATTTGTCCACCACGAACCCCTCCGCGTACCGGGCGTGACACTGCACGCCCCGCACCCGCGCCAGCCCGAGGAAGGACTCGTCGTCGAACCAGTCCCGGTGCGCCTGGGAGGGATAGCAGGCCGCCAGCAGCTCCGCCTTGCGGCGCGCGAACTCCTCCGGCACCGGATGCAGCACATTCGGACGCGGGGTGTCGGTCTCCCACTTGAGGATCTCGTAACCGAAGATCACCTGATCCCGGAACTCCGTCGGCGCCAGCTCGGCCAACAGCCGATGATCCTGATGGGCATCCGCGCGCTGCGGCGCGAACACCACATCCGGGTCCGTCCCGGCCCGGAACGCCGCCAGCGCGTCCTTGACCCGATCCCAGTGCGCCGGGGCGCGCCCGTCCGGCACGTCGAGCACGGTCACCTCCACCTGCGCGCCCGCGCAGAACGCGGCCATGGCGCGACGCTCCTCGTCCGCACGGACGGTGCCGCCACCGGAGAGCACCAGCGCACGCACCCGCAACCCGGGGTTGGCGGCGGACAGGGCGAGCAGGGTCGCGCCCATACCGATCGGGATGTCGTCACAGTGGGCACCGAGCACCGCGATCTCGGTGAGTCGCGACGGGGTCAGTGTGATCACCGCGCCGGACGCTCCCACACCATCCACGGCCGCTCACCGCGCACGTACCCGGCGTCGAGTTCGGCGCGTTCCTTGAACGTGTCGGCCGGTTTCCAGAACCCGAAGTGCTGGTAACCGAACAACCTGCCCTGCGCGGCCAGCGCCCCGCACGCGTCCTCGACCAGGTCCCCGTTCTCGGGCAGATGGTCGAAGATCTCCTGGGTCAGGACGAAGAACCCGCCGTTCTCCCAGATCGGCAACCGCGCCACCGGGGTGATGTTCTTGATCTCCCCGCCCGGCAGCACGTCCACACAGTGGAACGACGACTGCGGCGGCACGATCATCATCGACGCCGCGGCCCCGGAGGCACGGAACTTGTCGATCATCACGTCCAACGGCGCATCGGTCAGCACATCGGAGTAGTTGGCCAAGAACATCTCGTCACCCTCGAGGTACGGGCGCACCCGGCGCAACCGCTCCCCGATCGGCGACTCCACCCCGGTGTCGACGAAGGTGATCGTCCAGTCGGCGATGTCGGAGCCGAGCAACTCCACCTTCCCGCCCCTGATGACGAAGTCGTTGGACATCGTCTCCTGGTACTGCAGGAAGAAATCCTTGATGTGGTGGGCGCCGTACCCGAGGCACAGGATGAACTCGGTGTGCCCGAAGTGCGCGTAATAGCGCATCACATGCCAGATCAGCGGACGCGGACCGACCAGCTGCATCGGCTTGGGCACGCCGTCACCGTCGGCCGAGCGCATGCGCATGCCGTACCCGCCGCAGAACAGCACGACCTTCACCGCGCACCGACCTGCATCGGCTCGACCACCCGCACCGTCGGCAACGGGAACACCAGCCGCCCACCCCACTGCCCGATGTGGGCCAGCTGGGCGGTCAGCTCCGCCTCCAGATTCCACGGCAACACCACCACCACATCCGGGCGGTCGGCGTCGATGCGCTCCGGCGCGTGGATCGGGATCCTGGTGCCCGGGGTGAACTTCCCGTGCTTGTACGGATTGCGATCCACGGTGTACTCGAGCAGGTCGGGGCGGATACCGCAGTAGTTCAACAGCGTGTTGCCCTTGCCCGGCGCCCCGTACCCGACGACCCGCTTACCGGCGGCGCGCTGCTCGAGCAGGAACCGCAGCAGATCCTGGCGCACCTGCTGCGCACGGGTCCGCAGCACCTCCCAGCCCGACAGCGAATGCAGCCCGGCCGCGGCCTCCTCGGCCAGCACCCGCGCCACCCGCGCGGACGGCTCGGCCCCCGCCTGCGGGCGCGCCCAGATCCGCAGCGACCCGCCGTGGGTGGCCAGCTCCTCCACATCGGCCACCGCCAGCCCGGCCGTGGCCAGCGCCCGCTGCGCCGAATCCAGCGTGTAGTACTGGAAGTGCTCGTGATAGATGGTGTCGAACTGGCCGTGACGCACCAGGTTCAACGCGTGGTGCACCTCGATGGAGATCCACCCGTCCTCGGCCACCAGCATCGCCAGCGCCCGCGTGAACCCGAGCAGGTCCGGGATGTGGGCGTAGACGTTGTTGGCCACCACCAGGTCCGCCTGCCCGCGCTCGGCACGCACCTGCGCCGCGGTCCGCGGGTCGAGGAACCGTGTCAACGTCGGCACCCCGGCCGCGCGGGCGGCCGCGCCCACGTTCACCGACGGCTCGATACCGAGGCACGGCACCCCGGCCTCCACCACGTGCCGCAGCAGGTAGCCGTCGTTGCTGGCTACTTCCACCACGAAGGAGTCGGGGCCGAGCCCGAGCCGCTCGATCGTCTCCGCCACGAACCGCCCGGCATGGCGCACCCAGGAGTCGGAATAGGAGGAGAAGTAGGCGTACTCGGTGAACGTCTCCTCCGGGGTGATCAACGCCGGGATCTGCGCCAGCAGGCAATCGGCACACACCCGCAGATGCAGCGGGTAGGTGGGTTCGGGCTGGTCCAGCTCCTCGGCGGACAGAAATTTCTCACACGGGGGTGTGGCTCCCAGGTCGAGCACACTGCTCAACCGAGGGGAGTCACACAGACGACAACGCAACACCGGGCTCCACTCGAACAAAAACCTGACCGTCGGCGGCGCCCCGCAGCCCGAGAAGCGACTTCTCTGCCGACCCCGGAAAGCTAGCACCCGTGCGCCGAATTCGCGAGTCCTCCGTTCAACCGACGAAGGTCATGAAGCGAAATCGGCACACCTTCAGCTATCGATTCTGCCCCCACCGAGCCCCGATGATCGATAGCCGACCCCCGCGCTGAGCGGTAACTCACGCCCCCCGATACCCTGCGCAGATCCCGTTACACTGTGATCTGAATCCCACCACTTGTGCCGAACCCGCTTATGTGGCAATACTTTCGCAACAGATCGGCCCGGCTTCGAATCGTCTCCCGCATGGCGTCGCCGGACGTGCTGTCACAGGCAGGCATTCCGGCCCCCGATCACCAGGGGCGGAATACGACGGTTCAAGGTTCAAGCTAGGTATTTCTCTCGATGGTCCTCGATCTCACCGGCACCAGCGGTGCCGTAGATCTGCATTTCTCCCGTCCCGGCGAGCGTGACCGCTGGCGCGCCATCTATCTTCGCCGCCTCGTCGTCACCGACACCCTCGTGGTGACCGCCGCGGTCCTGCTCGCCCAACTGCTCACCGCGGGCACGGATGCCAGACATTTGCTGATGTGGGATCCCGAGCGCACCGTCGGCGCCACCGCACTGTCGCTGGCCGTCATCATCGTCTGGTCGATGGGCCTGTGCTGGAACGACTCCCGCTCCCACAACACCGGCGTCGTCGAGGAATACCGCAGGCTCGCCGGCGCGACGCTGCGCGCCTTCGGCGTCACCGCCATCATCGCCGTCGCCACCCACTTCCACGAGGTCCGCGACTACGTCCTCATCTCCCTGCCGGTCGGGCTGATCGGGCTGGCCACCACCCGCGCCCTGTGGCGCGGACACACCGCCCGCCACCGCGCCCTCGGCCGCTACCGCCGATCGGTCCTGGTCGTCGGCGGCGTCGACGCCGCCACCGCCATCGCCAACCGCCTGTCCCGCAACCCGCACTTCGGCTACGACGTGGTCGGCGTGTGCACCTCCACCGACCCCGCCACCCC